>CAYQJY010000148.1:0-1503 GCA_964418005.1 uncultured Candidatus Peribacteria bacterium | reverse complement strand
TCTTTGATGTGCACGAACTTGTCCTTCATGAACACGTTCGTGATCTGAAACACTGCGCGCTCAACGGAATCGAGCAATTCGGGAATCGGCATCTCGACGTCGTACCCAAGGCCGATGATGCGTCGCCCCGCGTCGATAACGCTGCGATGGAGCGACTTCGCCTTCACGATCTGTCCGTACTGGTAAATGTGCGACGACGTGGGAACCGACGATGCAAGATCCGCAAGGAATGCACTCCCTCCGACCTGCTGAATCATGTTGTTATCGGCAAGTTTGTTACTGACCGTAATGAAATCGATCGGCTCGTGGTTGTTGTAGAGCTGGAAAATAGCGCTATAGATCGTGCGGTACGTCGGATCGTAGAAATCCTCCGGCTTCAAGAAGTCCGATACTTTAATCACTGCCTCGGGATCGAGCAAAAGAGCCCCCAACACCGTCTTCTCGGCCTCCAGTGAGTGGGGTGGCGTGTCGAAGGTGAGCGAGGGGGCAGCTGCCATGGGAGTCGCATTGTGAGGCTTGGATCGAGCCAGTGGAAGAGGACCTGTTGTGGAAAGCGTGTGGAAACACACATCCTCCGCAAATCAGACTTCCTGATTTGCTCGTTCGGTGATCTTCGTCTCGAGGTCGCTTGCGATCTCCGGGTGTTCGACGAGGAACGCCTTCGCCTGCTCACGGCCCTGTCCAAGCGTTTCATCGCCCTGGCGGAAGTATGCGCCGGACTTCTCGATGAGACCGTACTTCACACCGAGATCAAGAATGTCGGCTTCTTTGGAGATACCGCGGGCGTAGAGGATATCGAATTCAGCCTGGCGGAAGGGAGGCGCGACTTTGTTCTTCACAACCTTCACGCGCGTGCGATTACCGATAATCTCCTGAGCGTCGCTTTCCGCGGCGCCAGCAACAGTTTTCTCGACGATCTTCTCAATGCGGCGAATGTCCAAACGCACAGATGCGTAGAACTTCAGCGCATTGCCACCGGCGGTCGTTTCGGGATTGCCAAACATGACGCCAATCTTCATGCGCAGCTGGTTGAGGAAAATGACGGAACAGTTCGTCTTACTGACGATGGCGGTGAGTTTCCGAAGTGCCTGACTCATGAGACGGGCTTGGAGACCCATGTGTGAGTCACCCATGGCGCCTTCGATTTCCGCGCGGGGTGTGAGGGCAGCGACCGAATCGATGACGACAAGATCAACGCCACCCGAACGAACGAGCGTCTCGGTGATTTCCAGCGCTTGCTCGCCGTCATCCGGCTGCGACACGAGGAGGTTATCGACGTCGACACCGATCTTCTTTGCGTAGCTCGTATCGAGTGCGTGTTCCGCATCGATAAACGCAGCTTTGCCACCGCGTTTCTGAACCTGAGCAATAGCATGGAGAGAAAGAGTCGTTTTGCCCGAGCTTTCCGGTCCATAAATTTCAATAATGCGACCTTCAGGGAAGCCACCGCCGAGCGCGAGGTCGAGCGAAAGGCTCCCGGAGGGGAACCGACCGATCGTCGTC
>CAYQJY010000147.1:0-1545 GCA_964418005.1 uncultured Candidatus Peribacteria bacterium | reverse complement strand
AGTTCCTCCTCATGATCCTCTGCTCGCAGGCGAAGCTGGAGAACGACAATCGAGGGATCAACGTGAAACGCGGCTTGAAGAACAAGTGCGAGATGGGCGTGCGCCCAGGCGTTGCTCCTCTCGGGTACTTGAATGAGCGGAGTCTGGACCGGAACAAAGGAAGAATCGTCATCGACCCAATTCGTGCTCCAACGATCAAGCAGCTTTTCCGCTTCGTCGCTGAGCGAGGCGCGAGCGGCAGGACACTCCTGAAATGGCTGAACACAGAAGCAAACTTCAAAACGAGGGGCGACAAACGGATTACGCTCTCTGGCGTATATCGGATTCTCAATAACCCCTTCTACTATGGCATGTTTGAATATCCGAAAGGCGGCGACAATTGGTACAAGGGAACACACGAGCCGATCATCACGCAGGAACTCTTCGAGGAGGTCCGGGCGATGCTGGCAGTTGCTCCGAAGATGCGATACGGATCGAAGGAATTTGCCTTCACGAAGATGCTTCGGTGCGGCAACTGCGGGAATGGCGTGACCGCCGAGGAAAAGTTCAAGCAACTTCGCGACGGCACGATACGGAAGTACGTGTACTACCACTGCTCCCGCTTCGACCAAAATTGTAAGCAGCCGTATGTTCGCGAGGATGAATTACTAGCGCAGCTTCTCAATCTCATCGACCAGATTGATCTCGACAAGACGGGCATGCGGAAAAAGCTCCAGACGGAAGTGGAGAAGATGAACAAGTTTACCGCTGATGTTCTCGGCATGGATCAGTCGATCAAGATCCCGAAGATGGATGTGCGGGGATATGCGAAGTATGTTCTGAAGAATGGGACAGCGGAGGAGAAGAGAGAAATTCTGGGATCTCTGAAAAGTCAGCTCAGTCTCGCAAACGGAAAGATCAGCTTGGAATAATCTACCGGCCACTGCGTGTTGTGTATAACACAAATATATGATGTAATATAATTATGCCGCATCGTCCTATTCTCTCTTCAGGAATCAACCCACAATACGATTGGCTAACGCCAAAAGTTTGCAATGAGTACGAACGGACATGGGAAATATCGACCGATGAAGTCCACTACGGTTGGCTTTCATCGGGGGAACATACGCTGCAACTCCTTCGGGATGTTCAAGAAGGCTCTCCGGTATTGGATGCCGGATGCGGCATGGGAGAAAATGTCATCGCCTTGCGCAGAATGAATTTAGAATCGCATGGTTTGGATATTTCCCCACACATGCTTCGCAAGGCGCGAAAGAAGCTGCGCGAACATGGTTTGCCCGATGCAAACAAGCGACTGAAGCGCTGCGATGTGAGGGAAATCGCCTCAGCCTTTAAGAACAAATTTCACGCAATTCTTGCCGCATACTCATTAGATTTCCTTCCGGATCTGCAAGCCTTCCGGCAGTCGATCCAGATTGTTTCTGACGCGCTTGAAGATGATGGAACGTTCGTCATGTGCATTTCTCACCCCACAGCACATCCTCAGTATCCGCGTCTCATCAATGAAACGATGCGGACAAGTGAAGGAGCACTCTCCGTCCTCAT
>CAYQJY010000146.1:0-1568 GCA_964418005.1 uncultured Candidatus Peribacteria bacterium | reverse complement strand
GGTGCCCTCGTAGTTGATGTCCTCCAATTCCTTTCCCTCGGCAAGTAGCTTTTTCTGATCCTCCAGCGATAATTTGTCGTGATGGATGCCCTCTGCTTGGAATTTCGTTTGTAAGGCAAGCACTTCGAAGTCGCACAGATATGGCGGCTTGTTATTAACAGCCTCCTCATATGTGTACGCGAAAGTCGGTTCCCCGTCGCCGCAGTTGAACAGGTCGAATGTATTGTGGTCGATAGCATCCGTCGGCGTAGCTGTGAGGCCGAGCTGCAAGGAATCGAAGTAATCGAAGATATTCCTGTACGCGTTGTAGATGGATCGATGACTCTCATCGGCCACAATGAGATCGAAGAAATGTGGGGAGAGCGGGCAATCCACTTGCTCAATAATGTTGAGCAGCGTCGGGTACGTCATCGTATAGACGCGGCGGTCAGTGGCAATCTCCTGTTCCCCCTGCTTCGGCCAGAGCGGAGCATTTGGCAAGAACTCTCGGAACGCTTCTCTTGCCTGATCACGTAGTGCGATACGATCAACAAGAAAGAGAACGCGTTGCACACGATTGCTGCGCGTGAGCACATCAAGCAGTGAAACGCAGGTGCGCGTCTTGCCGGTGCCGGTCGCCATGACGAGAAGGAATTTACGCTGCCCCTTGTCGACACCCTCAAGCACCGTTCGGATCGCTTCGATCTGATATGGGCGGTTGGAGATGTCACGGTTGATCAGCTCTTGTGACATGGGCTTGGCACTCTCACGCAGGTACAGCATTCGCTCCAAATCCTTGCGGGCCGGGAAGCCGTGCACCTTGCGTGGCGGGTATCGCTCCGTGTCCCAGAAGTAGATGTCATGGCCATTCGTGTAAAAAACGAAGGGGATCTCTCGCCCCGCCTTGTCCCTGATCTGCTCGGCGTACTGCTTTGCCTGCTCCTGCCCGATGCGGGCATCGCGGGAGGTCTTCTTTGCCTCTACCACAGCCAGCGGGTAGCCGTCCTCTCCGAGGAGTGCGTAATCCGCAAAGCGGTGGCCCTGAAACTCGTGTTCCGGTTCGGTCACGCCTTCGGGGAGCCCGATCCAGATATCCAGCTCCTCCGTCACCATCGTCGGGTCTTTAATCTTCCAGCCCGCCTTTTCAAGGCGTTCGTCGATAATTTCCTGCCGCGTCTTGGATTCGGATTGATGTGGCATAAAGAAGGATTATGCACATTGTAGCGACAAAAAGGCCTATTCTGAATACATTATAGTTGGAACTGAACATGACCATGAATCAATCACATCATCGGTTCTGCTATCGGCATTCAGGAGTTGGGCAATAAGTTACTGAGCACATCCAAGTCCTTCTGCGTTTGTCCCAAGATTGCCGCAAAACACTGCAAACAAAAGATTTTCTTGGCACGATATGCACCGCTTGTTTGCGGTATCCGAACACAGCGCTCTCCTTTGACGAGAGCAGCTTCACAACGACTGCAGCAACAGCTTCTGCCAGCTTCGTGGCTTTCAGGATGACCATTGCAGCCGCTGATTAAAGAAGGAGGTTTACCCATTGCTGAGCATTGCTTTTATTCTGCGTGTGAGTG
>CAYQJY010000145.1:0-1665 GCA_964418005.1 uncultured Candidatus Peribacteria bacterium | reverse complement strand
CCCACACAGCGAGATCCGCGTGCGTGTGGTTGGGATCGGGATTCACGGCGGAGAACATGGCGGGATTTCGTGGTCCGTCGACAAAGAGTTCCCCAAGCGCACCGCGATCCACGGAGCGAGTTAGGCTGTGATCGACAAGGAGATAGGTGCCGGGGACATCAACCGTGAACTCCACCACGGCAGACCCTCCGGCGGGGATGATGGTTGTTTGCACGTTCCGCAGCGGCGGAGAGCTGATAGCGCCTTCGGGATACACTTTGTCGAATACCGCCCCAATGACGTGGAAATTTGACGGAACAAAGCCGCCGACGCCGACGTAGAGCCGGATGCGCTCACCGACATCTGCCCTTAGCGCACCACTTCCTGCCAGAGCACCCGTGCGACCGTTGAAGATGAAGTACTCGGGATTCTCCGCAAGAAGCTTCTCACGGGAGAATTGCTGACGTCCTTTCCGGCCGAGTGTGCCCGATGTGTAGAGTTCGCCCTGCATGACGTAGAACTCCTTATCGACAGGCCCCAAACCTTCCTTCGGTTCCACGATGATAAGGCCGTACATGCCGTTGGCGATGTGGGTGGGTACATGCGGACTCGCGCAGTGATACACATACACGCCGGGGCGGTTTGCGGTGAAGCGGAAGATCTTCGTCTCGCCATCCTTCACCTGCGTCACCACAGAGCCGCCGCCCGGCCCCGTGACCGCATGGAGATCGATGGAGTGTGTGGCGTGGCCTTCCTGGGCATGTGCCCCGCCGCTGTCTGCATGCGCGTCTTCCGTCTCACCACCATCTGCCAGAGCAGTGGGAACGAAATCGAAGCTGATGTCTTGCGATGCCTCTTCCTCCGCTGCATGCGTCAGCTGTACCTCTACCGTGTCGCCCTCTTTGACGCGAAGGAGCGGCCCCGGCACTGTGCCGTTGTACGTCCAGTACTGGTAGGTCGTGCCGGGCGCAATCTCCGATACAACTTCCCGTGTTTCCAGCTTGATCACGACCGTCCCATCGGCATTGCGCGTGATGGGAGAGGAAAGATCAGAGGCATGGCGGCTGATGTCGGGGAGATTTCCCACGGATGATATGTCTTCGGTTTCCGCGCTGCTGAGCTTGGCGAAGCCGAGGAAGAGCGCTGTGAAGCCGATTGCCATGAAGACCGGCGCGAGATCCGAAAGCCAGTTCTTTTTGAGTGGATGGAATCCTTTAAGCAGGAGCGAATTCGTCACGACAGAGAC
This sequence comes from uncultured Candidatus Peribacteria bacterium, assembly GCA_964418005.1. GTDB lineage: Bacteria > Patescibacteriota > Gracilibacteria > Peribacterales > Peribacteraceae > DALYDP01. The sequence goes on along the minus strand of CAYQJY010000145.1, from coordinate 440 downwards.
CGAACTGAACGCCATCGCAAGCCCCGCAAGTTCCGGTCGCAGGATAATGCCCCAATGCTGAAATGCTCTCGCCGCAATGGGGATGCCGATCACGTTGAAGAAGAGCGCAAAGAACATATTCTGCTTGATCTTCCCGACGGTTGCTTTACTCAGTTTGATCGCCGTCACGACATCGCGCAGATCGTTCTTCACAAGCACGATGCCGCCCGTCTCCATCGCAATATCCGTGCCGCTGCCCATTGCGATTCCCAGATCAGCTTGGGCAAGAGCAGGACTGTCATTGATGCCGTCACCGACCATTGCCACTCTCTTGCCCTGTGCCTGCAACTTCTTCACTTCGTTCGCTTTCTCCGCAGGCAAGACTTCCGCGAGGACATTCTTGATACCCACGCTCGCCGCAATCGCATGCGCGGTACGCGCATTGTCGCCCGTGATCATGT
>CAYQJY010000144.1:0-1758 GCA_964418005.1 uncultured Candidatus Peribacteria bacterium | reverse complement strand
CATCTCGTGCTCCCTCTCTCGCGAACCCAGGCGATCGGCAATGGACTCACCTACGTGAGCAACGACAAGCGCGTACAACTTGGGGTCCTCGTTCGCATGAAACTTCGTGGGAAAGCAACGGAAGGAATCGTCGTCGCGGAGGATCGCAATAGCACGCTCGCAGAGGAAAAACTTCTCCCCATCGATACGGTCGAACACGAATTACCACTTCTACCCAAGCATTCACTGGAGACGATGCAGTGGATGGCGAACTACTACCGCACGACGCAACGACAAGCACTCACGGTGTTTCTCCCACCATCCCCATGGCATCGAGTGTTCTTGAATATGAAGGAGGCGAAGGAACATGACGAATCACTGCCTGAAGGTGCGACGCTCACGGATGAACAGCAAACTGCTATAGCATCGATCGAAAAGGCCGCGAAGCCCACATTGCTGTTTGGCGTTGCAGGAAGCGGAAAAACGGAGATCTATGCCGAGCTTGTTCGACGGCAACTCGCACAGGGGAAACAATCGATTATCCTCGTCCCGGAAATTTTTCTCGCCGAGCATATCGTCGAACGATTGTTACAACGTCTCCCACGCGCACAGACCGTTGTGCTGCACAGCCAACTTACACCTGTGCAACGACGGAAAGCGTGGATGAGTGTACGAACCGGTGAAGCGCGCATCGTTATCGGTCCGCGCTCCGCGCTCTTCGCACCATGCCAGGATCTCGGTCTTGTGATTTTGGATGAAGAACACGAGTGGACGTACAAGAATGAACAAACACCCCGATACCACGCACGTGAGACGGCAGAGACGCTGTGCCGTTTTGCGGGTGCGACACTCGTGCTTGGCACTGCCACACCGTCGCTTGAGAGCTGGGACCGAGTTCAACGCCAACAATACGACCTTGTGAAACTGACGCAGCGCTACGGCGGAGCCCCCTTCCCGAATGTCCAGATCGTTGACCTCGCGGAAGTCGAAGGGAAGCAGTATCCCTGCTCAACAGCCCTCTTGAACGCGATCGACGATCGCCTGAAGAAGAAGGAACAGACGATCCTTTTCCTTAATAGACGCGGACTGTCGTCCGGCATGCTCTGCCTCGATTGCCGTAAGCGTTTACTCTCCGCCTCCTCGAATCTGCCGTACGCGGTCCACCGTGACAGCAGCGGCCGCCCCTACCTCCTCGATCACATCACGAACCAGCGCGCAGACGTTCCAGCTAAATGTCCGCACTGTGGATCTGTCCGACTTCATCCCGTTGGGACCGGAACGCAGGGGCTGGAAGAGCAACTCACACGATTTTTCCCGCATGCACGCATCGCACGGGCGGATAGCGATGCACTGGAATCGACGGATGACATGCGCGCACTCTTGAAGAAGCTCGAAGTTGGTGAGATCGATATCCTGCTTGGAACACAAATGGTCGCGAAGGGACTCGATCTCTCAAACGTTACGCTCGCCGCTGTGCTCGTTGCCGATGTCGGCCTCTCACTCCCCCACTTCCGCGCGGGTGAGAGAACGTTTCAACTGCTTGCTCAGCTCACAGGGCGTAGCGGACGTCGTAATCCCGGCGATGTCCTCATTCAAACCTACCGACCGGAAGCACTGGAGGTTCTCGCAGCAGCAAGCCATAAAACGGAGGACTATCTGAAGAACGAACTCGATATTCGCACGATGCTTGGGTACCCACCGGCCACAGACATCATCCGCTTCATTATGCGGTCCCCGAACGGGCAGAAGGCCGCTCTGGAATTGAAGGACATTCTTTCA
>CAYQJY010000143.1:0-1827 GCA_964418005.1 uncultured Candidatus Peribacteria bacterium | reverse complement strand
GGCGCTTTGCAGGCCCTGCCACCTGGCCATACGCATCCTCTCAAGATTTGGCCGGTCTCTCCGGGCAGGAAGGGTGGCTACGCGAGCTTGGTGATTTCAAGTATGAAATCGACCTCATGGTCGAGAACCCGGAAGAAACCGCAGGAGCGTGGATAGCGGCAGGCGCCACGCGCATCGTTGTGCACATCGAGTCAACGAAGTATCTTCCGCGCCTCATCGGAGAACTCAAATCGAAGTATGGATATGAAAAAGGGTTTGCGCCCGATCTTCTTTCGTTTGGTTTAGCGCTTAATATCGATACCGACACAAGCGCGATTGAACCGTATCTTGAAATGGCAGATTACGTGCAATTCATGGGCATCGTTTCAATCGGCAAGCAGGGCCAGCCCTTTGACGCGCGCGTTGTCGCGAAGATCGCCTCGTTTCGAAAGGCGCACCCAGGCATCCTTGTGCAGGTAGATGGCGGAGCATCCCTAAAGACCGCACCCGCACTCCTAAGCGCAGGGGTTGATCGGTTGATCGTCGGAAGTGACTTATGGGAAGAAACGGATATCGAAGCAGAGCTTCTTCGTTTCGCACGTCTTTCTGAAGAGCACGGAAGATACACATGATATTCTTTTTCTAATGGCGCTCACTGAAAAAGACATAGAAGCGATAGAGGATAAGGCGCGCGAGATGCGTGCGACTATCGTTGAGATGCTTGTTGCTGCCGGGTCAGGCCACACTGCAGGCCCACTTGGGTTAGCGGACATATTCGCTGCGTTCTACTTACACATCCTTAAGCACGATCCAAAAAAACCTCTCTGGGAAGAGCGCGACCGTCTCGTTCTTTCAAACGGACACACAGCGCCGGTGCAATATGCAGCGCTTGCGCATGCGGGATATTTTCCTGTTGCCGAATGCCTCACGCTTCGAAAGTTCCATTCACGGCTTCAGGGGCATCCTGAACGCATGAAGCTGCCGGGGATAGAAACGACGTCGGGCCCGCTTGGCTCGGGACTCTCGCAGGCGGCCGGCATGGCGTACGGACTTCGCATGGACGCGAAGAAGAACCGCGTGTATTGCATCATGAGCGATGGCGAACAGCAGGAGGGGAATGTATGGGAAGCGGTGATGTTTTCGGGGAAGAACCGACTCTCGAATCTGACAGCGGTTATGGATCGCAACAATATACAAATAGACGGCATGACTGAAGACGTGATGCCGCTTGAGCCACTAGCGGAGAAGTACCGCGCATTCAACTGGCATGTGATTGAAGTGGACGGTCATAACATCGAAGAAATTGTCGACGCAGTGGAGCAGGCTAAAGCCGTGTATGAGAAGCCTACCCTCATCCTTGCACATACGATTCCTGGCAAAGGGGTGCCAGAGATAGAGTTCAACTACCACTGGCATGGAGGCGCAGTTGGAAAGGGCGTCCCCAACCCTGAGCAAGGGAAGCGATTCCTGAAGGAAATTCGTTCTATGGGAGGGAAAGTCCCGCACGAGTATGCTTAATAAAAACGCACAGCTTGTACAAGATCCGTTTGCAAAGGACATTGCAAAGCAGTCGACGCGCGACGGTTTTGGCACGGGAACTGTTGAGGCAGGAGAAGCAAACCCCAATATCGTTGTACTTTCAGCCGATCTTAAGGAATCGACGCGCGCCGAGTGGTTTGAGGAGAAATTTCCCGAGCGCTACATTGAAATGGGGGTGGCGGAGCAGAATCTTGCAACGGTCGCTGCAGGTCTTGCCGCCGTAGGAAAGATTCCATTCATCACATCGTATGCGGCGTTTTCTCCCGGACGAAACTACGAACAGATACGAACCACCATCGCACTTAACAA
>CAYQJY010000142.1:0-1838 GCA_964418005.1 uncultured Candidatus Peribacteria bacterium | reverse complement strand
CAGTCTTTTCTTGGGCACTTCTTTGTGACGACAAAGAAGTGCCAACCGAATGATTGGAAGACATCTGTGCATGCACTGTTTCGAAAAGACCTCCCGCAGGAGGTCTATTTCGCCAAACGAGTCTGGCAGCGTTCTACGGCAGTCGCGAAGTGTCGGAAAAGTATTTTTCTCGCAGCTGTTCCCACAAATTGTGATTGTGCAGGAACACGAGCGTTTCGATATCGACATCGAACAAGGTCCACGGCCGATCTTGCACCATCATGCTCACGAATTCTCGCAGGATGATGTCCCGGACTTCGTGGAACATCTCGCCGAAATAGTGCAGCGTGATGGCATCGGCCACCGCTTGCGGCCCGGCGCCTTTGTGCCCCCAGCTGTACTGGCGAGGAATCTGACGTTCGTCCAGTGTGACGATGGGCACGCCGTTCACCGTAACCGCGCACGGTCGATTCGGAATACTCGACACTCGGCCTTCATACATTCTCCGGATTGCTTTCATAACACCTCCAATGAAAAGGAACTGAGTGGTAGAACAATGTATATATTATAATTTTTTTCAATTTTTGCAATATTCACGGAAACGTCAAAACCGCCCATTGCTGGGCGGTCGGTACGCTGAGCGAGTCAGCATGCTGCTTCCATCATCACTGACGCTTCATGGCCTCTTCGCGGATCAACTTGATGAGGTCGTAGTCGAAGATGCACCAGGGGGCGTTGGCGGGCAGGCCGAGGAACACGCGGGTGAGCACCTCGGTGACCACGTCGTTGGTCCCGTTGAAGAGGGCGACGGCCAGCATGTTCACCAAGTTCGCGGTGGCCTTGTCGTTGGCCCCCCAGCCGATGCGGCGGTCCGGCTGCGCCAGCTCGGACGGGAAAAGGAGCGGTGAACCGTTGCAGGTCACCGTCACGTTGGCGGGGTCGAGGGAGGACACTTTCCCCTCGAACACCTTGCGCACTTCGGGCATGACACGTCCTCGTGATGGAAATGGGCGATGGCCGGGACGCACCCGGTCAGCAATCCGGCCAAATGTGGCCGTTTGCTCGTATATTTAGACATATAAATTATGTTTTAGCAATACACCAAGAGAGGCAGGAAATACGGGGCTTCCGGGCTTTTCTTGGTGCAAAAACTGGATTACCCTGCCGCTCCTCCATGGAAATCGACCCTATCTACACCAGCGTTGCTATTCCGCACATCGGGGTCGTGTCGTACCTGCGCTGCGGCAAGGAGGTGGAGATGCAGGTGAAGAACTCGATGCTGGAAATGCGCCTGAATCTGAAAAAACGGGGCGTGCGAGCATCGCTGGAGCGCGCGTGCGAAGTGGAGTGCGAGCGCCATGCGAAGGCGTTCCACGCCCTGATGGAGGGGCTACTCGCATCCAACCTCAGCGAGGATGGCGACGACCTCAACCTGCAGTGGTCCGACACCACGAGCGTCAGCCGTGCGTGGGAACTGGACGGCGATACGCTCTTGATCAAAAGAAAGCGCTACAAGACCGACGTCGCTTTCACTCTCCCGCGCGAAGGATTTGCCGACATGCTCATCGCCACGACCGTGCTCCTCAACCTCAACGGCACGCGCGAAAAATCACTGCAGCTGCTCTACCGGCATCTGGAGGAGCAGGTGGAAGCCCGCAGGAACACCAATTGAAGTGGACCCGGAGCATCGCGTAAGCGATGTCCGGGTCGTCGTGACGTTCTGCATCCGGCGTGCGATGGATGTGCAACGAGATGTGACAAGCGATGTGACGTGTGACGATGCGTAGGCATCGAAGGATATGCGAGGAGACGCACGCCGGATCGACTGTGTCGCTGGAACGTCGGCGGACACTCTGCCT
>CAYQJY010000141.1:0-1875 GCA_964418005.1 uncultured Candidatus Peribacteria bacterium | reverse complement strand
TCGTTCGGCGATGCGATCAAGACAAAAACACTCGTCACGCTCCTCGGCAAGATGTCGATCAAGGATGTTCGCAACGTGCTGATCGTCTCGAAGGGAATGTCGAAGCCACTTGTGCTCTCTGCGCGCAATGTTCCCGGTGTCACGGTGATGCCAGCGTCGTATCTCAATCCCGAAACCGTCTTGCACGCACGTTCCATCATTTTCTTGGTCGATGCGATTGACGAAGCGAACGCGATGTTCGGGAAGAAACACCTCACGGCAAAGACAGGAAAGGTTGCGGCGAAGAAAGAGGTTGCTGCTGATGCCCCAAAGAAGAAGGCTCCGGCCAAGAAGCCGGCTGCCAAGAAAGCCACTCCCAAAGCCAAAAAGGCTGCCTAACACCCCATGGAACTATCCCGCATCATTATGGGCCAAGTCGTCACAGAGAAGTCCGAGCGCCAGAAGGCGGCCGGACGCACGTACACGCTTCGCGTGGACCCAGCTGCGACGAAGATCGACGTGGCTCGCGCCCTTGAAACATTCTTCGGTGTTGAAGTCACGAGCGTCCGCATGCACCGCGTGCGTGTGAAGGCTCGTGCCCTCACGGGTTCGCGCGTGCTTACGAAGCGTCACCGCAGCAAGCGCGCGGTCGTTACCCTCGCACCGAAGAGCAAGACGCTCGATCTCTCTACTTTCAAGGTCTCCTAATCCCATGCCAATCAAGAAGACTAAACCAACGACGCCAGGACGACGACAGATGTCGATCGCGGACTTCTCTGACCTCACGAAGAAGCGGCCGGAGAAGGGCCTTGTGTCTGGAAAGAAGCGCACCTCCGGTCGTGACGGCAAAGGTCAGGTCTCCGTCCGTCATCGTGGTGGTGGTCACAAGCGCCTCCTGCGCGACGTCGATTTCCGCCAAACGGACAAGCACGGCATTCCGGGAACCGTGATCGCGGTCGAGTACGATCCGGGCCGCTCCGCGCGCATTGTCCTCGTTCGCTACGCAGACGGCGAGAAGCGCTATCACCTTGCGCCGATGGGCCTCGCGGTCGGCGACACCGTTGTTTCCGGCGAGCGCACGAAAGTGAAGACGGGCAACCGCATGCAATTGCAGCACATCCCCGTCGGTTACAAAGTTTTCAACCTTGAGATGCAGGCCGGAAAGGGCGGGCAGATCGTCCGTTCTGCCGGTACGGCTGCTACCCTCGTCGGTCTCGACGGCGACTTTGCCATCATCGAGCTCCCGAGCGGCGAAATGCGCAAGTTCCGTAAGGAGTGTGCTGCGACGATCGGCGTCGCCTCCAACCCCGACCACAACCTTATCACGATCGGAAAGGCCGGCCGCATCCGCTGGATGGGTCGCCGTCCGCAGGTGCTCGGTACCGCGATGAACGCGGTCGATCACCCGCATGGTGGTGGTGAAGGTCACACGTCCATCGGTCTCAAGGGACCGAAGACGCCGTGGGGTAAGAAGGCGCTCGGCGTGAAGACGCGACAGCGCAAGCTCAAGAGCAGCGATCTCATTATTCGCCGCCGTATCAAGAAGAATAAGAAGAAGTAATATGATGCACCACCTCCATCCCACCGGCCAACGCTCCCAAGCGAGTAGCGATAAGCGAGTAGCGGTTAGCACGAATGCTATGCGCTCCGTCGTTGCTCTTCGCTCGTCGCTACCCGCTACCCGCTAATTCCATGTCACGCTCTCTCAAGAAAGGCCCCAATATCGATCCGAAGCTTCTGAAGAAGGTGGAAGCGATGATCACAAAGAATGAGAAGAAAATTCTCAAGACGTGGGCGCGTGACTGCGATATCCCGCCAGAGTTCGTCGGCTTCACCTTCGCGGTTCACAACGGCAAAGAATTCCTGCCGGTGTACAGCACGGAACAGATGGTTGGT
>CAYQJY010000140.1:0-1920 GCA_964418005.1 uncultured Candidatus Peribacteria bacterium | reverse complement strand
GCTGCTGCAGACGAAAACGCGGATCGAGGAGAAAGCGGGAGATGTGTTTAAGTTTTAAGGCTGCCCAATTCGTGTCACGCCTCAGTACGCTTCGTCAGTCCTCGGTACGATCCGACTTCGCCTGCGGGCTACGCCGGGCAGGCCACGTCATAACTGTTTAGCGTCGATCCATCGAATCCTGTCATCATCTTTCCACCAGGTAGTTTGTCTTTTTGCATACTGGCGGGTTCTCGCGGCGATCACGTCGATCAATTGTTCTCTGTTCTGCTCATCGTTGCGTAACCACTGCGCAATTTCGCGGTAGCCATGGCTCTTGAAGCCCGGATCGTCAACCGTGTAGCCATTCTCCAAGAGCGTCTCCACCTCGCGTATCCATCCACCATCCACGATAGCACGCGTCCGCGCATCGATACGCTTCGTCAGTTCATCGCGCGGCCATTCGAGTCCAAGCAAGAGTGTTTGGAAATCCGGCGGAACGGTTTTCTTCAACGTCGACGGTGGGAAGCCCGTGAGTCGATACAGTTCCACCGCGCGGACGACGTACTGCTTGTTCGCTTTATCGAAACTCTGCGCGGTCTCCGGGTCGACGCGTGAAAGTTCATCAAAGAGCGCCCACCCATCATCTTCGTCATAGAGCTTCTCCAATTCTTTCCGTAGTTCGGGATCTGCTTCCGGAAGTGGACGAAGTCCATCGACGACAGAACTGATGTACAGCATCGATCCCCCCACGAACACAGGCACATGCCCACGCGCATGGATCTCGTTAATCACCCTCGTCGCATGCTCCTGATACCACGCAATTGTCACCGGTTCTTTCGGATCTAGGACAGAGAACAGGTGATGCGGAATCCCCTCTTTTTCTTCTTCTGAGATTTTGGCCGTACCTATGTCCATTCCTCTATACAACTGGCGTGAGTCCGCATTGATAATTTCAGCAATAGCATTGTCGGTGTCATGGTGAGCCTGACGAACCATGACATACTTACACAGCTCCAATGAAAACCCCGTTTTTCCGCTACAGGTAGGCCCAAGCACGACAATCACAGGTTTTGGATTGTTCTGAACATGCTCGTCGACGAGCGGCTGCCAATCATGGGGACCCAGGAGTTCCACGTCCCTATTCCACCACATTCCCGAAGCCGTGCCTACTGCTGAGGGAAGCCGAAAAGTGGTAAAATGATCGTGAATTTCCTCACACCCCTCAATGCATCCTTTGATCCAATCGATCTCTAGCCGCATCAACCGCGGACATGTCACGCCGCAGAACTTCATCATCCCGACCGTCATCGAAAAGACGCAGTTCGGTGAGCGCGTCTACGACATCTACTCACGCCTGCTTGAAGAGCGCATCGTCTTCCTTGGGACACCCATCAACGACGAAGTCGCGAACTCGATCATCGCACAGTTCCTCTTCCTGGAAAAGCAGGACCCGAAGAAGGACATCACGATGTACGTGAACTCCCCTGGCGGTCAGGTCACATCGACGATGGCGATGTACGACACGATGCAACACGTTCAGCCCGACGTTTCGACAGTCTGTCTTGGTATGGCTGCCTCTGGCGGCGCGATCATCCTCATGGGAGGAGAGAAGGGGAAGCGCTTCGCTTTAAAACACAGCGAGATCATGATCCACCAGCCGCTCGGCGGTGCAGAAGGCCAGGCGACGGACATCGCGATCCACGCAGAGCACATCGTGCAAATGAAGAACACCCTCAACGAGCTCATTGCCAAGCACACGGGTAAGAAGCTCGAGCAAGTGAAGAGCGACACCGAGCGCGACAAGTTCCTCACCGCGAAGGAAGCCCTCGACTACGGGCTGATCGACAAGATTGTTGACTAAGTTTTGCCTCTCCCCTCACCCCTCTCCTACCGCTCCATACGCCTGCCAGGAGAGGGGGATGAATCTTCTTCAGGTGGTGT
>CAYQJY010000139.1:0-1931 GCA_964418005.1 uncultured Candidatus Peribacteria bacterium | reverse complement strand
AAGGAATACGTGAATTAAGGCGGGAATAAGGCGTGATTGACCCACTCTTGCCCCAGCCTACAATGCAGTCCATGTGCGGCATCTTCGGATACGTTGGAACTCGAAAAGACGGAACGGTGATGGCCGTTGATGGCCTCAAGAGCCTCGAATACCGCGGCTACGATTCGTGGGGTGTTGCATGGAAAGAAGGAGGCAACCTGCAGTATCAAAAAGAAATCGGAAAGATTTCCGGCATCGATGGCTCGAAGCTGAGCACGAACTGCTCACTTGCGATTGGTCACACACGCTGGGCAACACATGGTGGAGTCACCGCGGTGAATGCGCACCCTCACTTCAACGAAGAGCGGACGATCGCCGTGGTCCAGAACGGTATCTTCGAAAACTACCAGGAACTTCGTGACGAACTCAAAGCGAAGGGACACGTGTTTGAATCGGAAACCGATACCGAAGTCGCTCCGCATCTCATCGAAGAATATTTGAAAGAGACGAATGACTTCGCACGCGCGGTACAAATGGCATGTCGACGCTTCACAGGACGATACGCGGTCGTCGTTATCAATACGGAGACGGACATGATGGTGGCTGCACGCACGGGCTCACCACTCATCGTTGGTGTGGAAAAAGGAAGCGGGTATTTCGTCGCATCCGACACGCCGGCCTTCATGCGTCACACGAGGACAGTGCAATATCTCGACGACGGCGAGATGCTCGTGACGGATGGAAAGACCATCTTGTTCTGCGACATTTTCAGCGGTGAAGAAAAGCCGAAGCGTGAGATCGAAATCACGTGGACCGCAGAGCAAGCAGAGAAAGGGGATTACGCGCACTACATGATGAAAGAGATTATGGACCAGAAAGAGAGTGTGGCACGCGCTGTGAACCAGAACGACGAGGAAATCATGACGATCGCGAACGCGATCAAGAACGCACGAGGGACCTTCCTCGTTGCCTGTGGTACCGCGCACAAAGCATGCGCTGCAGCCGAGTACTTCTTCTCCGTCGTGGCGAAGCACCACGTGAACGTTGCTGCCGCGAGCGAGTTCAAGATCTACCACCACTTCCTCAAGCCTGAGAGCCTCCTCATTGTCGTGTCACAATCGGGGGAAACAGCGGATGTGCTTGAGGCGATCAATGTCGCAAAGAGCAAAGGCTCAAAAGTTCTCGCCATCGTGAATGTGAAAGGCTCGTCGATCGAGCGCGCAGCCGATTACTCGCTGCTCATTCATGCAGGACCGGAACGTGCTGTCGCCGCGACAAAATCATTCGCAAACCAACTCGCGGTGCTCTTGCTCGTCGCCCACGCACTCGCAGGCAAGCGCCAGCAGGGCCAGCAACTACTCCTCGAGACAGCAGCGATGATCAATGACATGCTGAACCCACGGTACGCAGAGCGCATCGAAGCACTCTCAGAGAAGATTAAGAAAGACGAAGACATGTATATCATCGGAAAATCGTGGAACTACCCGCTCGCACTTGAGAGCGCGATCAAGATCCAAGAAGTGAGCAACGTGCACGCGGAGGGGTTTGCCGGAGGAGAGTTGAAGCACGGACCCATTGCCCTCATCGATAAAGGAACGCCGTGCATCGTCCTTGCGGGCAACGACGAGACACTGCCGGACATCTTGAGCAATGCTATTCAGCTGAAAGCGCGTGGCGCACTCATCATCGGTGTTGCACCCAAGCAAAACGAAATCTTCGACGAGTGGATCAAGGTACCCGATGCCGGCCCCGCGCAGCCGATTGTGAACGTGATCCCGATCCAGGTCCTGTCATACTTCTTGGCCGTCCAGCGAGGAAAGGATCCGGACATGCCGAGGAACCTTGCGAAATCGGTAACGGTGAAATAACCGCATCGTTGTCATACCAAGCTGCAAGGAACTTGACACAATAATAATATTAATTATAATGCATCTAATGAAGAAAGATGCAAC
>CAYQJY010000138.1:0-1940 GCA_964418005.1 uncultured Candidatus Peribacteria bacterium | reverse complement strand
AGGGGTGAGGCAGAACTAGAGCCCCAATACACCTGCCTCTTTTTTCATCGCCTCGAGCACGATCCCAATCATTTCCTCGAGTGGAATACCGAGAAGCTCCTCGCATTTCCCGATTTGTGCACGGTCGACCTGCGCTGCGAAGCCTTTGTCCTTGAGCTTCTTTTTTACGCTGGAGACTTCAACGTCCGCAATTTTCTTGCTGGGGCGTACATAGGTGACGGCAATGATGAACCCCGTGAGCTCATCGACGCAGTAGAGGGCTTTGCGGAGCGACGAATTCAGGGGGTACTGCTCACCGTACAAAGACTGGTAGTGGGCGCGGATGTCGCCCAGAAGCTCTTCGGGTGCATTGATCGCCTTGAGCATGTCCACGAGCGATTCTCCGCAGTGTTTCTCCCAGTCTTTGCCGAGGTTGTCCCAATCGAGGTCGTGGAGCATGCCGGCGACTTTCCATGTTTGTGCGTCACCGCCGAAGCGCGGAGCCAACGCTTCCATTGCCGCACCCGTCGCTATCAGATGTGCTTTCGTTTGCACAGCATGTGTCGCGACGAGTCCATGTGCGCCTTCGAGCAAGTGTCCGTACTTGGCGTGCTCGGGAAGAAGATGATCGGAGCGGGTAGCGGGTAGCGCGGAGCGGGTAGCTGGTAGCGGGTTGCTGTTCGTAAATTTTTCGTTACTACTCGCTACTCGCTTATCGCTACCCGCTTTCATCGGCTTCATGATTGGAAACAGCACCACGTCCCGCAGGTTTTCCTGATTCGTGAGGAGCGTGATGAGGCGATCAATGCCCATACCCCAGCCACTGCACGGCGGACAGCCATACTCGAGTGCTTCGACGAAGGCATCGTCTTTCCCGTGTGCATCAGTGTCACCGCCTTTTTTGGCTTGTGCTTGCGAAGCAAATCGTTCCGCCTGGTCGACTGGATCCACGAGCTCGCTGTAGGCATTCACGATCTCCCATCCGCTCACAACGAGCTGGAAGCGATCGGTAATCTCGGGATTCTCGTCGTTCTTGCGTGCGAGCGGCGAGAGATCGATCGGATGATTCGTGACGAAGAGCGGACCGACGATATTCGGGCGCGAGACTTTCTTGTAGAGCTGATCGATCAAGTTGCCGCGGCCGAGTTTGCTCACGTCGACATCAAGCGAAATATTTTTTGCTTTCATTGCTGCGCGCAAATCATCCGCGGTCGTGCACTCGTCGTAGTCGATGCCACAATCTTTTGTAATAAGCTCGCGAAGACTGACCGTTTCCCATTTTTTCCCGAAATCGACCGCGTGCATCTTCCCCTCGCGGTCCGCGATCTGGAGGATCGTCGTTCCACACACATTGTGCAGCAGTGTGCGGAGCATCTTCTCGGTGAAGAACATATTCTTGTGGAAGTCCCAGTACGCCGCATAGTGCTCGCACATCGTAAATTCCTGGAGGTGCGAAGGGTCCATGCCCTCATTGCGGAAGACCGGTCCGATACTGAACGTGCGGTCAAAACCGCCTACAAGGCACTCTTTTTGGTGCGTTTCGAGGGCAATGCGCAGGTAGATATCAAGGTCCAGTGCCTCGTGATGCGTTGTGAAGGGCGTGGCAAGCGCGCCCGAGGCTTCGTTCACGAGCACGGGCAGATCAACCTCGACGAAACCGTGTTCCCAGTAGAACTCGCGCATCGCGCGGATGAAGGCAGAACGGAAGAGGAAGCGATGCATGCTCTCCCGATTACTCATCGTATCGAGGTAGCGATGACGGTAGATCGTTTCGCGATCGCTCACGCCGTGCCATTTCTCGGGTGGCTGCCGCAATGCTTTTGTGAGCATCGTCCATGACTTCACGCCCACTGTCGGCTCTCCTTTTTGTGTTGCGAAGCGCGTACCTTCCACACCAATGAAATCACCGAGGTCCACGAGCTCAAGGAGCTCTGGCGGATGCGCCGCTCGGAGTTCTGGAT
>CAYQJY010000137.1:0-1966 GCA_964418005.1 uncultured Candidatus Peribacteria bacterium | reverse complement strand
GCCGTGACATCACTCATTTCCATGATCGCGCCGTCGCCGTACTGCTTTTTAATTTGCGCGAGCGCATTCTGAATCGCAGAGAGTTTCGCAGCAGCAATCGGATCAGCTTTTTTTGTGGACTTCGTTTTCGTCGGTCCAAAGTTCGGAGCATCCATAACAGCAGAAGAGGAAGAAGCTTTCGAGCTCATACTAGTGGGGGAAAAAGAAAGGGGGAAAGGTGCATGAACGTACACCCACTGTGGCACCCCCTCAGGAAGCGATCAAGAAGGTTCTCTTGCCGTGCAGAACAAACCAGTGTGGTGTATTATCGTACACCCTCTACTGTTGCTCCTTACAGCGAAACACACGTACCCACTCCATCGGGCGAATTCACCGCACAGTAGCTACCAGCGGGGCAGAGAACACCCGCAGGACCACCGCACGGCTTCGGACCGCTCGCAGAAGCTTTAGACCCTTTGGGTCCGGCAGGCGCAGACGACGGCAGAACGAAGATACCGCCGGTCATGGCTTTCAGTGAAGAGGTCTGTGAAGCACGGACAAGAGCCGTGCGGAGAAGCTGAGCGTACGCAGCAGACTGCTCCTCGTCGTCAGACGTCCATGTGAAGGTAAGAATCGTACGACCTGCTTGGAGGTGAATTTTCTGACTGTCGTCCGACACCTTCACGCGCACAGCATCGTACCCACCGATGAACATCGGCGTGCCCGGCGGGAGACGTGTGAGGGATGTACGAACAATGCGGAGCAGGGGAGTCGTTGATCCCGTGATCGTAAACGCGACACCATCGTCGAACTGTTCTAATTCCCACTCACGCGGCACGCGGAGCGTCAGGCCAACCGACGGAAGCTCGACCATCACGGCAGGGATTTCGATCGTACGAAGAGACGTCACGACGAAGACCGGCAAATCGGACGGGTCGGTATTGAGCGCAAAGTGACCCGTCACGCCTACAGGCGTGAGTTCATAGAGGCGAAGGTTCACCGACGAGCTCTCGGCATACGCAACATCGTCTCCGTTCACCTTCAGGATGTGCGTTCCACGGCGACTGAGCGATAATTCCGCTGGAACGAGCGAGCCGGTGAGCGTCTGCTGACCCTCCGGGATCTGACGTGCGCGCCCACGCCCATGGAACCCCATCCAAATGAGGAAGAGGCAGAAAACGAGAACAGCGGCGACGATGAAGACCTTGGCGGGTGTACGAAGCATGGGCCCATTGTCCCTCAGGATGGGTGGAGGTCAACCACTCTCTTCTTCGGACATGCTTAAAAGTTGTTGGATCATTTCATTTGTGTGTGCTGCTTCACGCGCTTCGTGCGAATCTGTTTCAGGATTATATTCCTTGATTGTCACAAATCTCCATCCGTCTTTGCCATTTCCTTCAATCGTCCACCACGTGTTTAATTTCAAATCTTCAAAGCGCCTAAGAATCGTCCGCATTGCTCCCGACATGTCTCTCGAAGAGTAGCCAGTTTGTGCAGCAATACTGTCTGGCATAAGAGCTTGCGAATGATTCGCTATGAGGCATCGTAAAATACGCATTGATTTGGTCGTCATTGGTGTACCCTGTAACGTTCCCCTGCTAGCACTTTCCATATTATCGAAGATGGCTTGTGATACGGCATCGAGCGGAATGGGCTTGAAATCGTAAGCGGTTTTTACCATTTCAAGCCGGAGCCGAACAGAGTGTTGACCATTGCTTCCATCTGTATCATCCGGCAAATTTTCGTCGAGCCATAGATCGAGCTCGGCGTGCGCATCGTAGCGTGCTTGTTCCTGTGATGAGACCACAATCTCTTTTTTCGATAATGATGTACGATCAGTCGTTTCTCCCGCTGAGTATTGCTGTTCAGGATGCTTCATAAAGTTATTATACATTGTATATTGATATAGTCAAATACATTGTACAACTGGTCTAAAGGACACTTTTGAATCCTTTTTCTACCGCATCCACGTAGGGGTGCTCCTTAT
>CAYQJY010000136.1:0-2004 GCA_964418005.1 uncultured Candidatus Peribacteria bacterium | reverse complement strand
AGCAATTGCTCCACATCGCCGAAGAACAAGTGAACCTAACGAAGTCGATTCTCCCTGATTTGAAAACGATCGCTGCAGCCGTCGCATTCAAACCGAAAATGCGTTCGTACGACGGTCGTGAAGGCGTTGAGAAAATTTTTGAAGAATCTCTGAGTGCCAAAAGTGAAATTCTTGGATATACGGATCTCCGCAAAGTGATCGACTTCTCGCCAAAGTATTTTGAGTACTACACACACGCAAAATTGAAGAAAGGCATCAAGACACGCTACCTCTCCCCCAACACCGCCGACAGCGTCCGCGTGATCGATCCGTTCTTACCAAAGAAGTACAACCCCAACCTTATCGAAATCTTGCTCGTGAACAAAGAACAATTCCTCTTCGAAAACGAAATCCTTATTTTTAACCACTCCGTTGGCATCGTCTCGCTTAACAAAAACGAGCTCCTCGGCGTCATCATCGAAAGCCCCACCTTCGCACGCACGATGAAAGCGGTCTTCGACCTGGCGTGGCTCGGTGCCACGGCGTTCGTCGCAAAATAACCGTCTTGGACCACACCCAGGAACGGGTGCTGCTAAAACACATGAACCCAGCAGCGGCCCTTCGTGGCCGCGACGTACGCGGATTAACGCTTGCTGAACTGAGGTGCCCTACGAGCACGATGGAGACCCGGCTTCTTGCGCTCTTTGATGCGGCTATCGCGGCGGAGGAAGCCTGCGCGCTTCAGTTCAGAGCGGAATTCGGGGTGGACGAGAAGCAGTGCGCGGGTGATGCCGTGGCGCACGGCATCGCTCTGGGCGCTCTTGCCGCCGCCGACAACCTCGGCCTCCACACCATACGTGCTCTTCACACCGGTCAACGCGAGCGGTGAAAGTGCGTTCTCGATCTGGAGAGGTGTTTGGAAGTACTTCGCGAGCTTCTGACCATTGACCACTACGTCTCCCCCATCCTGCATCAAGCGCACGTGCGCGATCGCTGTCTTACGCTTCCCAACGGCGAAGAAATACGACGATTTCGTGGCAGATGTCATGGGAGTTCGAGGGGAGAGGGCTTCTGAGCGTTATACTTGTGCTCGGCGTCCGCAAAGACGTGGAGGCGCTTCATCATCTCGCGCGCGAGGCGGTTTGCGGGAAGCATGCCCTTCACAGCGTGCTCGATAACGTACGCCGGCTTCTTCTCGAGCATCTGCGTAAGCGTGGCCTCCTTCACGCCGCCCGGGAACCCTGTGTGGCGGAAGTAGGTCTTGCGGAAAGGCTTCTTCGGAGAGAGGAAGATCTTGGAGGCATTCACCACGACGATATGGTCGCCACAGAGCTGGTGCGGCGAGTACGAGGGCTTGTGCTTCCCCTTGAGGTACGTGGCGGCCTTTACGGCAATCTTGCCGAGCGTCTGACCGGAGGCGTCGATGACGTACCAGGCGGGAGCCGATGTGGGAACCGTGGAGGTTTTCATGTGGCTTTCTTGGTGGTCTTGGCGGGCTTCTCAGTGACGACTTCCACATCGCGATCCATTAATTCGAGGTCAACGAGAGCTGCGCCGTCACCGAGGCGAGCACCCACTGGGGTGATGCGCGTGTAGCCGGACGGACGCTTGGCGTAGCGGGGCTTGAGCACCTCTACGAGCTTCTTGCTGGCATTTACGTGCGTGACGATGGCATTCAACACGCGGATCGCTTCGCGTGGCTCCTTCGTCTTCACCGTCGTAATGAGCTTATCGACCATCGGTTGGACCACCTTTGCACGCTTGCGCGTCGTGCGCACCGTCTCGTAGAGGATGATGCTCGTCGCCAGGTTCCGAAGCAGCATCGCCGCGTGATTCGGTTTCTGGTTCAGCCGGAGGCGGTTCTTACGGTGTTCCATGGGGACAAATTTGGATTGCGAGGATACGGATTAGAGACAGGCTATACAAGTAGATAAGAAACAAATCCCGGCGTAGCGAAGCGGAGCCGGATCACTCCTCGCTCTCGTCGGAAAGGGTTAAACCTCGCGTTGCAAGGGTCGCTTTGAC
>CAYQJY010000135.1:0-2081 GCA_964418005.1 uncultured Candidatus Peribacteria bacterium | reverse complement strand
TGCTCACCAAGTTCTTTGAGACCAAGTTCCTCGAGCGATGGAATCTGTGGCGGAATAATGCGTGCTACGAGTGTGGGATTGCCGCGCTCCATGCTGCAGTTAATACGAAGACGTTCTCCACCGGAGAGCTGGAAGCTCGCATCGAGCTCCATCGCTTCCTTGAAACGCTTCCATCCCGATTCACCGACAACGGACTTCACCAACTTCTCCGCATCGCCCTCTGTGACATCAGACTTGCTCTGCGGAACGAGCAGACCATCGATGCGAAACTGCACCGGCGACCCGACGGCAATGTGAACGTCCGATGCGCCTGCATCGACGGCTTTTTGGAAGAGTGACTGTGTTTGTGTGGGCATCGGCTAATTATAGCACTAAACGGCTATTTCTTGAAGCCCAGTATCACCCAATTCTAATGTCCTCTTCTTCGTTTTTAAAAACAAATGAAGAATAGAAATGATACTAATAACGCCTCCGACAAGCCAAAAGAATGACCCGTATCCGAACCTCTCAGCAAGAACGCCGACCGCAAGGAAGTACGCGAAGGTTACAATCTGAGTGAGCAAACTCCTAACGGACGTGACCGTCGCTCGTTGATGTGATTGCACAGCATGCTGGGCGCGCGTTTCGCACTTGATGATCGCAATCTGTGAAGTATAACAGAAAAGAAGCGCGAAAAGGACAGAAATCAGCGTGCTGAATGTCGTCGCTGCGATCGCGGCAATTCCCGCTGCGAGCATGAGTAGATACATCATTCGCTCGGTGGCCTTCCAATGATGCGTCGTGAATCCCGCAAGCACCGTAGCGGCGTTCGCCATCGCGAGGATTACCCCGATCTCTTCGAGGCCCACTCCTCTCTCCCCAAAATATAGAACCCAGAATTCATTCGATCCCTCGATAACGCCGAAGGATAGTGCAAAATAGGCGACGATCCTGAGGAGATACGGATTCCCGTGCATCTCTGCAAACGCTCCTCGAAGAATATGCCAGTATTTCCTTTCACCAGTCGATCGTACTGTGTGCGCCGGCCGCGTTGTGAGAATCACGCATGCTGCTACAACCGGAATCATGATGCTCGGAACAAACACCATTTCGTACCCAAACATCGCGACGAACCCGCCGAGGAACGTTGCGAGCGTGAGACCAGTGAAGTGGGAAGCATCAATTCTCCCACGTACACGTTCATATTCTCCTTCACGGTTATAATGCTTAAGTTCGTCGTACACGAAAGATTCGAATGTTCCACTAATGAGTGTCATCGAAAATCCCCACAACGCGAACCCGACTGCAAAGCTCACATAATTTTGAAAAACGATCCATAACGTAAACGCGACAGCGCGCAAGAGTTGTGCGATGAAGAGCAGCGTCCGTCTGGAGCATGTGTCCGCCAACACGCCCGTCGGAACTTCGAACAGGAATGTAGTTACTGGCAAAATACCGTAGAGGATGCTTATTTGGAACGGCGTTAAACCGCTATCACGAAAAAACAGGCTGTACGACGTGAAAAGAAGGATGAACTGGTCAAGGAAGGAATACCCGTAGATTTTTACGAGGAACGACCGCACGTCAGAAGGGTAGCACTATTAGCTCTCCTGCGCCTTCTTCGCCAACAACCCAATCGCCTTGTAGATCCGGATACTGTCGTCTTCCTCGATACCGCGCTCGGCGGCCTCTTCGACGATCGCATCGAGGACGTCTTGCTGCGCCTCTTTCTCATCGTCATCCATACCGCCTTCTTCCTCGGTACCAGCATCGGTGTATAAGTCCTTGAGCTCCTCGAGTTGCTCGAGAATCTCGCGGTAGATCTTCAGTGTGGGGGCGTGTAAATCGGTTGGCATAGTCCCGCGTATCATTGCGTTCGGCGTCAAGATTGCAATTGACAGCCTGAACAATCGGTTTATGGCCTCCTCCGGCCATGAAGATGACGTCGGAAGGATGAAATCGGGTACTATGAGGATATGAACCGGGCTGAAGCAGAAAAGCGTATTCAGAAGCTCCGAGAGGAGGCTTGGCGCCTGAAGAGGGCATACTTTATCGAGAATAAGAGCGTCGTATCAGATGCCGTCATGGATGCCCTCATGCAT
>CAYQJY010000134.1:0-2141 GCA_964418005.1 uncultured Candidatus Peribacteria bacterium | reverse complement strand
AGGATCTCGACACACGGTCCCTCAAGGGCTGCCTCGTCCGCTGCGACCGTATCCCCGATGAATTCGCCGTGGAGATAGGATTCGTCGACCGCGCGATGTTCGAAGAAGAATTGCACGGCGACCCGATCGGGCGCATCGCGTACAAGCAACGCCTGACGGAACCCATGAAACTCCTTGGCGAGAGCACGGTGACGCTCGGCTCGCTGCGCGTGCAGCGGATCGAACCACCATCAGAGAAAACGCTCGCGTCGTATCCCAACGTGCAGCAGCATGCCTCTTCGACCTACGGCGCCGTTCTGCTCAACAAAGAGTACGTCAATGGTGGTAAAGGCCCGCGCCTCCTCATGACGCAGTTTTACCCAAATGCGGCCTCCATGCTGCGAAAAACGCTCCACCAGGAGCACGAACACCAAACGGAAGTCGACTTCCTCGAACTCTGCGAGACAGAGCTGCAGAACCTGATTATCGATCTCGATCGCCGGTATCGTAAAGGCACGCCGGCAGAGGAAAAAGCGGAGATTTGGACAATGGCCGAAACGATGGTCACCCACTACAACGACGAACTCATCGCCTGCCTCAACGGCAACAAAGCGGAAGCGGCCGAATTCCTCATCGAGGCCGCAGACTTGGAAGATAAAGCGCAAAAGCCGAACATCTCGCGCGCGATGGCAAAAATCACGGCGGCGCGCGGTCGTTTGAAAAACCGGTTCCCCGAAGTGAAGGCAATCGAGCGCTACAACATGGACGACCGCACCGTGCTGCATGCGCAGCTACGCCGTGAAGAGCACACGCTCCGCTCGTTCCGCCGAAACGTCACCGCGACGGTTCAGCGGATGGAAATGGAACGCGCGGACGAACGGAAAAAGAGTAACGCCTATGATAAAGCGCGCCGCACGATCGAATCGACGGCCATCACACTTGCCCATGTGAAACTCAAGCCAATGCGGCTTCCCGCCGACATACTCTCGCGCCTGGCATGGAACTTGCCGTCAGAGCATCCGGAAACGTTCGACGACAGCGTGCTCACGATGCACGTTATCGGGAAAATCCAAGGACTCGCCACGTCGCTCGATTGGCTCCGGCTCGATTGCGCAAAAAACGGCCGCATCGACTTCCGCTATGCGGCGAACTTCGCACGCGACGTGGAGAACGCATTCCTCACCGAGCAGATTCTTCCCGCGAAGAACATTCCGTGGATTGCAGAGATCATGGCACCGCTTGGACAGCAACTCACGCGCATGCGCATCCGCCTTGAGCAATACGAGCAGGAACCGCCGGCCCAGGAAGATGAGGAGAAGGTGAAAGAGGCGTTCCTGCTCTACCTCGATAGCATCGACACGAATACGCCGCTTCAGGTCATCTCCGAGCGCATACCAGAGCCAAAATACGGACGCAGCAGCTATTCATTGACAAAATAATAATCAATGTTAATATAGCTCCACGCCATTCCTGTAACCGCGGCGGAGCTCGCGGGGAATGTCGCACTCAATCAGGG
Source organism: uncultured Candidatus Peribacteria bacterium (assembly GCA_964418005.1). Taxonomy (GTDB): domain Bacteria; phylum Patescibacteriota; class Gracilibacteria; order Peribacterales; family Peribacteraceae; genus DALYDP01. The sequence continues at coordinate 646 of CAYQJY010000134.1, read as the reverse complement.
AGGATTGTCCGATGAAATGGTTCCTTCTCACTACCGTTCTGTTCACTGCTCTGTTTGTTGGATGCAAGGGATCACAGAAAAGCATCAAGCTTACTGTGGACTCGCCGATCTACGATTCGGCCCCGCACATCCGAGAACCGTTACACGCGAAGGTTGAATACGAAATCAACTTCGATGAGTAACCAATGAACTCGGTAGATGATTCTGCGCCGTGTCCCTCCCCTTCTGGGGCGGGCCGGCGCGCTTTTTTATCGTCCCTGCGCTACTCTGACCCCATGCACGCGCACGCCTGGCACACGTTCTCCGCCGATGAAGCCGTGACCGAGCTCAACGCCGATATTGAGGCAGGCCTCAGTTCTGGCCAAGCAGAGCTGCGCCTGCGCGAAACGGGTCGCAACGTCCTCACGGTCGCACGCCGCGCATCGGCGCTCGGCCTCTTCCTCGCGCAATTCAAAAACATCCTCATTATCATCCTTCTCCTTGGAGCAGGGCTCTCGCTGTGGCTGGGGCACACGATAGAAGCGGCGAGTATCGGCATCATCGTCTTCTTCTCCGCCGGACTCGGGTTCTTTCAGGAATTCCGCGCGGAAAAGGCAATCGAACTTCTGCGCAAACTCTCGGCCCCGTCTGCAACGGTCATTCGTGA
>CAYQJY010000133.1:0-2176 GCA_964418005.1 uncultured Candidatus Peribacteria bacterium | reverse complement strand
CGTAAGCGGTGGTTGACATTCACTGCCATGAGTGTGACGTGGTTGGGTGTGACGTGCAATTACGTCATGTGAGGCTCCTGCGCCAAAAATGAATACTGTATTTTGCATCGATTGAGAGCTTACTTTATATCGAAAATGGAACTTCACGACAAATTCAGAGACTGTACAACGCCTCCATTCAAATGGGACCATCAGACTGGTGAATTTTGAACTCCGAGAAAACCGCCACAGAAAGCCATTCATAGAACTCAGGAGTGAGAATTCCATGATGAGAGAAATCTCGATTTTGAACTCGCCCAGAATCGCCTATAAATGAAAAATTCTTGAATAAAAAGCCGTTTCCGGCTTTTGAATTCCCTGATGGTGGAGCTGAGGGGACTTAAACCCCTGGCCTCGGCAATGCGAATGCCGCGCTCTATCAGCTGAGCTACAGCCCCACGAGAGGATGATGGTGGCCCAGACCAGATTCGAACTGGTGACACCTCCCTCTTCAGGGGAGTGCTCTACCAACTGAGCTACCGGGCCACTATCCTTCGCGCAATGAACGGCTGGTGCATTGTACGCATTCCAAAGTGGAAATCCACCCCTGAGAGCCATCCTATTGGTATACTGGGTCCGTGCACCAGACTCGTATTCTAGCCTTCTACGCATTTTCTCCTTTGGAAGAGAGCCGTTTATCGATGCTTCGAACTGAGCTCCTGCAATTTGGAGCACAGCGTGACATGCGCGGTCTTGTTCTGCTCGCAACGGAAGGGATCAACGGAACGGTGTGCGGCAGTCACGAGGCGATGGAAGAATGGAAGGGGCTGATCAATGAACGTTTTTCCGATGTGATCTGGAATGAGAGTGCGTCGGTAGAACTCGTCTTCCCGCGCTGGCTCGTGAAGATCCGCGATGAAATCGTTGCGTTGAACATGCCAGGGAGTTCACGACTTGAGGGTACGCACGTTTCGCCGGCAACGTGGAATGCGATGATGGAAGAGGATGACGTCGTGATCATCGACGCTCGCAATACGTACGAGACGGATATCGGGATGTTCGAGAATGCGATTGATCCACGGACAAGGAACTTCCAGGAATTCGCGACGTTCGCCGCATCATGTGACGTACCAAAGGAAAAGAAAGTGATGCTGTACTGCACTGGCGGGATCCGCTGCGAGAAGGCAACAAAGGCGATGAAGGATGCCGGCTACAACAATGTTTTCCAACTTGAGGGCGGAATCCTGGGGTACTTGAAAAAGTTTCCAAATGAGAAATTTAAGGGAGAGTGCTTCGTGTTCGATCATCGCGTCGCGGTCGATCAGCAGTTGCAACCATCTGAAATTTATAAACTGTGCTCGTCCTGTGGTGATCCGGGAACCGAGGCATCGATCTGTGCTCATTGCTCAGAGGCGTTCACGATGTGCAGCGATTGCATTGAAAAGAAGGTGCCTCTGACGTGCAGCAAAAATTGTCGATACCACTTTCAGCGATCGAACGCTCTTACAGGTACTCGTCGATCCTAATTTTGCCGATGTAGACCGGCATATCTTTCCCATCAAGCGCGCGTTTGATTGCGCGCAAGAGCCCTGTGCGTTCTGCAACGTCACGGAAGCGGTTGAGGGCACCTCCGGATTCAAAATTCGTCATGACCGTGAACTGTTCCAGGCGTTTCCCACGAATAAGAAGCTCCTTTCCCGTGTTTTCGATGCGATACGCCCCCATGCGAACTGATTGCAGGTGTGGCTTGATGACAGGGAGCTCAGTCGCTTCAGATTCTGCTTCCTCCAAGTCGTTTGCACGCTTTTCACGCTCTTCGAGAACAATCGGGAGAAGCTTCTGCGTGAGATCGAGCGTGCCTTGTTTCGTTGCAGCTGCAATTGCTGTAAAGAGGACTATCTTCTTTTTCTTAAGCCCTGCGACGACGTGTGCAACATCTCCGCCGAGAAGATCTGTCTTATTGAGCACGACGAGCTCACGTTTTTTCCCGAGCGTAGGGGAGTAGAGATCGAGTTCTTTGCGAATCGTTTTGTAATCGGTCACGAGCTGCTCGATGTCGATTTCGTTTTTCTCTCGAAGTGCGCGTGAGAGATCGAGTAGGTGCAGCAGTACGCCGCAACGCTCGATGTGCTTCAAAAATTTATCGCCAAGTCCCTTTCCTTCACTGGCGCCTTCAATAAGTCCCGGCACATCACAC
>CAYQJY010000132.1:0-2238 GCA_964418005.1 uncultured Candidatus Peribacteria bacterium | reverse complement strand
GAAAGAATTGGCGAAGGATGCCGAGGAAGAATTGAAGACGGTGCTGAAGACTCTTCTCGAGCAGAAAGGATTTTCCCTACCTTCTTAACGTGCTATGGCAGGGAGCCTTCGCGACCTTCGGCAAAAGATTAAAGGGATTAAATCCACACGCCAGGTAACGAAGGCTATGGAGCTCGTCAGTGCATCGAAGATGCGCAAAGCGATCCAGAACGCCGTGCAGCTGCGTGCGTATTCCGTGACCGCATGGAATATCTTGCAGCATGTTGCAAAGCTCAGCAGCGAACCGCATCCGTCGTTGACCGTTCGTCCAGTGAAAAAGGTTCTCGCGATTGTCTTCACGTCCGACCGCGGTCTCGCCGGTAATCTCAACGCACAGATCGGCCGTACCATCACGCAGTATGTGAAAGGTCTTGAGGAACTCCCAGCGTTCGAGTCGGTTGAGTTCGTTGCTGTTGGCAGAAAAGGACAGCAATTCTTGGCTCGTACAGGGCAAAAAGTCATTGCTGCGTTCCCTTCGCTCTCCGCCCAGCCGCACTTCCGCGACATCGGTCCCATCGCCCGCATTGCGCTTGATGAATTCTCCAAGAAAACCTACGACCACGTTGTCGTGCTCTATACCGATTTTATTTCACCTCTTATGCAGCAGCCGACGGCGAAGGTGCTGCTGCCGCTCTCGAAGTCCGATCTTAAGGATATGATCGACAGCATCGTTCCGAAGCGTGTCGGTAAGGAGGAAAACACGAAGTCGGAGTCGCTTGCGCAGTACCAGTTCGAACCCTCTCCAGAGGAAGTGATCAATGCGATCCTTCCGCAAATCACGGAACTGCAAATTTTTCAGGCGCTCCTTGAGGCAACTGCGTCGGAACATTCCGCTCGCATGGTTGCGATGCGTTCCGCATCCGATAACGCATCGGAACTGATCGGCGATCTTACACTGACGTACAATCAAACGCGTCAGGCGAACATTACGGGTGAGCTCGCTGAGCTTTCTGCCAGCAAGGCTGCGTTGGATTGAGCTATATACAACGTTTTTGCCGCGAAAAAGGAGGCCCGGAGGCCCCCTTGTTAGAGCGGTGGGATTCTCGCTTACAACATGGCGTCGATCGCCGCTTGGAACGTCGCGTACGGGTATGCGCCGCTGATCGACTTTGAATCGCCGTTGTCTGAGATAATCCAGAATCCCGGCGTGCCACTGATACCCGCTGCGGAGCCAGCTGTGAGGTCGGCGTTCACTTCAGCTTCCATGGCACCGCTATCGAGGCAGGTCGCGAACGCACCAGCGTTCAGGCCGATCTCGGCCGCGTACGTTTTGAAGGTCGCGACAGCGTCTGCGCCCCACGAACCTTGCGTCTCGAAGAGCTTATCGTGCATTTCCCAGAAGTTGTTCTGCTCGCCCGCGCACTCCGTTGCTTCAGCCGCTTTTTGGGCGCTTGGGTGGAAGCTGAGCGGGTAGTCACGAACGACGTACTTCACTTTTCCTGTGTCGACATAGTTTTCTTTGATCTGGCTCATCGTATCGCTGTAATGCCGACCGCAGAACGGACACTCGTAGTCCGTGAATTCAATGATCGTGACCGTTGCCGAGTCGTTGCCGAGGACCGCATCATCATCGATGTCCGCCGGTTCGGCATTATTTGCCTCCGGATCATCGGCGACGACCGCGTCATTGTTCGTTGGGATAGTCGGAAGTTGAGCCGTGGTGCTTGCGAATGTGGTACTGAGTCCGTACCCGACGATGAGCCCGAGAAGACCCGTGGAGACTGCGAACCACGGATTTGAGCAGGATTGTTGTTCGGAGAGGGACATGATGGAGAAAAAGAAAAAAATAGAAAAACACATTACTCCACTTTCTCTTTACATACGAAGAACGACCGATCCGAGCCCCGGGAATGGTGGAGGGCTTTCGGTTGGTGTGGTGATCGTGGGTGAGTTGCTCTTGGTCACGGATGTCTCAATGGGGTTTATCGGAAGCTCGGCAGCCATCGTCTGTGTAACCGGTGTCGACATGCAGGATGTTTCAGGTTCACTCTTCTTCACACACCGGCCGCTCGCGCACGGCGATCCTTCGGTCGGTTGCCATCCGTCGTCCGTCTTCACCCACGTGCAGGTGACGATATTGAAAGACATGGGGATTTCCCGCGAGAGCATCGTTGCGTCACTATGGACAGGTGTTGCCGCATAGACCGTTCCAAGCAGGCAGACATTGCCGAGCACAAGGTTCAGGACGAAAGCCAGGCC
>CAYQJY010000131.1:0-2241 GCA_964418005.1 uncultured Candidatus Peribacteria bacterium | reverse complement strand
GAAAAGCGCCTTGAAGCGATGGACGGCAAGGCGATGATCGTCTGCATGAGCCGACGCATCTGCGTCGATCTCTACGACGCAATCATCGAATTGCGTCCCGACTGGCACAGCGACGATGACGAGAAGGGCGTGATCAAAGTCGTCATGACCGGGTCCGCTTCCGATTCTCCGGCCTGGCAGGGGCACATCCGCAATAAACCGCGGCGGAAGGACCTCGCCGACCGTTTCAAGGACCCTGCCGACGCCATGAAGATCGTGATTGTGCGCGACATGTGGCTGACGGGCTTCGATGCGCCTTGCATGCACACGATGTACCTCGACAAACCGATGCGCGGCCATGGGCTCATGCAGGCGATCGCACGCGTGAACCGCGTCTTCCGGGACAAGCCGGGAGGCCTCGTCGTCGACTACCTCGGCATTGCCGATCAGCTGAAGCACGCAATGGCCTCATACACCGTCGCCGATCGGAAACAGACGGCTGTGTCGCAGGACGAGGCGGTGGCTGTGATGCTTGAGAAGTACGAGATCGTCTCGGCGCTGTTCCACGGCTTCGATTACGCGGCATTCTTCACGGGTAAGCCGTCGGATCAGCTCTCCGTCGTCTGCATGGCTGCAGAGCACGTCCTGAGCCAGCAAGAGGGCAAGGAACGGCTCCTCCAGACAGTGACGGCTCTGTCGAAGGCATTCGCCCTGTCGGTGCCACATGAGAAGGCGCTGGAGATCCGCGATGACGTCGGATTCTTCCAGGCCGTCCGTGCGGCGCTTGCGAAGTCGACGACGAAAGATGGCAAAACCGAGGAAGAACTCGATACGGCCGTGCGGCAGATCATCTCGAGCGCGGTTTCATCGAAGGAAGTCATCGATATTTTCTCGGCGGCCGGGCTCAAGCGACCCGACATTTCGATTCTTTCCGAGGAATTCCTGTCGGAAGTACGGGATCTCCCGCAAAAAAACCTCGCGGTGGAAATGCTGCGCCGGCTCCTCAGCGACGAGATCAAGACGCGCTCGCGGCGCAACGTCGTGCAAGCCAGGCTGCTCTCCGACATGCTCGAGAAGGCAATTCGAAAGTACCAGAACCGATCCATCGAGGCGGCGCAGGTGATCGCCGAGCTCATCGAGATCGCGAAGGATGTGAAGGCCGCGCAGAAGCGCGGCGAGGATCTGGGCCTCAACGATGACGAAGTGGCGTTCTACGACGCCCTGGCCGCGAATGACAGCGCCGTAAAGACGCTCGGCGACGACACGCTGCGCGCGATCGCTCATGAGCTCGTGGAAACCGTGAAGAAGAACGTGACGATCGACTGGACGGTGAAGGAGAGTGTGCGTGCGAAGCTGCGGACCATCGTGCGCCGGCTTCTGCGGAAGTACGGCTATCCACCCGATTTGCAGGAACAGGCGACACAGACGGTTCTCGAGCAGGCGGAAGTGCTGAGCAAGGAGTGGGTTTTGTAAACGGAGCCATTTTGACATCTAAGAATGGATTTTCTGTGGTAAAGTCTCGCGCATGACTGGATCCGACAGCATTCAGATCGAAAGAGAAACTTTAGGCCATGCTCTAGCAGACAAAAAGCTGGCGGTGCCTGCGTATCAACGGTCCTATGCATGGGAGGAGGAGCATGTTTCTGACTTGTTCCAAGATCTTGCCGGTGCTCTGCATGCTGGCGATAGCGAGTATTTCTTAGGATCAATCGTCACAACCAAGAGCGCATCAGATCATCTGGAAGTAGTAGACGGACAACAGCGTCTTGCAACTACAACAATCCTGCTTGCTGCAATTCGAGATTTCTTCATTCAAAAACAGGACGACGGACGAGCAAGATCCATCGAGGAAAAATACTTGATTACGACCGCATTTCGCTCTCAAGAAACAGAGCCGAAACTCACGCTGAATGAGGTGGATAACAATTTTTTCCAGAAACGTATTCTTTCTAGGCCAGACAGTCTTGAAAGAAAAATTGAACCAAAAGAGGATTCGCATCAGCGAATTGAAAGAGCAGCGGAATTAGCGAAAGCCTACGTGGAAGGGCTTGTGAAACCACATGGCAACAAGACGGATATTTTGATGGATCTCGTGGAATTTCTCGAGAAAGGAGCTCGAGTAATCTGGGTTGAGACACCTGATCAAGCAAATGCCTTTTTGATTTTCGAAACACTGAATGACAGAGGATTGGAGTTATCCATCTCTGATCTTCTGAAGAATTACCTCTACATGGCAGGTACCCCATATCTTGGACACACTTT
>CAYQJY010000130.1:0-2283 GCA_964418005.1 uncultured Candidatus Peribacteria bacterium | reverse complement strand
TCGCAGCTTCCTGCTCGGGTGTCAGCTCATCATCGATCTGCTTGAGCCTGGCGGTTACCTCGAGCTTGTTGTTGTAGTGAGGATTGCGATGCTTCAGCCAGTACATGACTGCGCCGAGATTTCCATCGCGGATCGCTGTGAGCAGCTGGCTTTCGGCCATGTCGCTCACCAGCTGTGTACCTTCGGACAGTGCTTCCTCCGCGACTTTCGCAAATTCCTCGTCCTCCTTCTTCCAACGGTAGTATGTCGCCCGTCCGATACCAGCCTTCTCGCAGGCAATCTGCACGATCGGCACTTTCCGCAGTTGCTCGAGAAGCAGCGCCTGCTCGCGGGCTTTGCGTGTTTCAATTGCAGATAGTTGTTCTTTCTTCGTCGTCATGATGCGTGAGTGGGTAATTTCTGGGCCCTGAGGCCAGTCAGTTTCTCGAATCGTTGAATGATCACTTCGCAGTAGTGGGGATCGAGTTCCACGGCGATGCACTTGCGCTTCGTTTGTTCGCAGGCGATAAGTGTGCTTCCGCTGCCGGCGAAGGGTTCGTAGACCGTGCCGCCGATGCTCGAGCTATTGAGAATCAGCTGCCGCAGCAGACCCACAGGCTTCATCGTCGGGTGCAGAACGCTTTTGGAGGGTTTGGGGTACACGATGACACTCTTGTCCTTGGATCTCCGAAACTCATGCACGCCAAGCCAGCTATACGCGATTAACTCATGCTGAGGCAGATAATCGAGCCGTCCGACGATGGCTTGGGTCTTCACCCACACGAGCAGCTGCGCCAGATGGCAGCCTGCATCCTGCATTCCATCTCGAAGTGGAAACACCATCCGGTCAGAGTTAAAGATGTAGAGAGCATTTTCCGTTGGAGGAATGGCTTCACGGTTTCGATCCACCTGCGAGTGAAGATGCGGTACTCCCCATCGCTTTGGAGATGGTCGTTTTTGATCGCCGTGTGCGCCGTCTTCGCTTTCCGAAAACCCTCTTTCCCTTCGACGTAGGCAATGCCATACGGCGGGTCAGTGAGGATGAGGGAAATCTTCTGTTTGCCTACGATGCCACCCACAAGCGTTGCATCCGTGCAATCCCCGCAGATAAGGACATGGTCGCCGAGTTTGAAGGTATCGCCGGACTTGATGGTGGAGTTCGTCATGATTTGAGGAGGGAAGCTTTCTGGCCCGTGAGAGCCTCGAAGCGACGAATAATGAGATCGCAGAACACCGGCTCCACTTCCATAAGGAACGCCCGGCGCTTCAGTTGCTCACAGGCAATGAGGGTCGAGCCAGAGCCACCGAAGAGGTCGAGCACAATGTCCCCAGGCTTCGTGCAGCGGCGCAGGGGCTTTTCGTGCAGGGTCGGTGGCTTCTCGGTCGGATGCTCGTATTGGGAGTTATGGACGCGGTGCGCAAGCCATATGTCCAGATGGTCGAGGATGTCATCGACGGCGCGGTTCCCGCTGCCGATTTCTTTATTCAGCAACTCCGTCATGCTGCGCAGGCTTTTATTGAGATACGGCTTCCCGCGGATTCCGTAGACACACGGCTCGTAGCACTTCGAGAACGCGACTTCCAAGGTCACATTCAGGTTATTCTTGATCCAGAGACAGGTGCGCTGGGGCTTCAGCTCCACCTGCGTGAAGAGCGTATGGAGAAGCCCGATGTAGCTGTGGTCGCAATAGCAGAAGAAGTGACAGGCAGGCTTCGCGACGCTCAGTGCATTCTGGAACGCACCCATCAGGAATGTCGCGTACTCGTCATCGCTCTTATTGTCTTTTGTCTTGCCGCCGTAGCGCATGCCGCCGCCGACCCCCTTGTTGTAGTCGAGGGTGATGTTGTACGGCGGGTCGAGATACACCATGTCCGGCTTTGCCTTTCCGGTGAGATTTTGGACATCATCGGCATTCGTCGCATTCCCGCAGAGGAGCCGGTGATTGCCGAGTGCGAAGAGCTGCCCGGGCTTCGTTTTCGGCTTCTTAATGACCTCCAGTTCTTTTTCGACATCGAATCCATCGTCCTCTGTCTCGAGCATCCCGTCCCAGATACTGGAGAGTTCACCGTCCCCGAACCCCACATCCATGAGCACATCGATCTCGAATGCCTTCAATTTCTCCCAGTCCCATTCTCCGGTCGTGCGGTTCAGCCGGAGATTCAGCTCCTTCTCTTGTTTGATGTTCGGGATATCGACGTATACCACGGGCACGGTTTTCATGCCGAGGCGCTTTGCCGCTTCCGTCCGCATGTGTCCGCCGATCACAATATTTTTTCGCTTGGGAGAACCGTTGGCAATGACTG
>CAYQJY010000129.1:0-2402 GCA_964418005.1 uncultured Candidatus Peribacteria bacterium | reverse complement strand
ACTGGCTGCGTGCAGCGTGGAATGAGCGCTGGGAAGTTGATGTGAAACCATGGAGTGCGTCACTGCTTGTCACGTGGTTACTCGTAACGTTTTTAGCATTCAACTTCCTCAATGTCGTTCGCCCATTCCCGATCGGGTGGGACGATCTTGGTCGCTACATGAATCAGCCGCGGTTGCTCGTGAGCTACGGACACTTCATCCCGAGCTTGGCGACCTTCAGCTGGGAGTACGTGACGTCACTCGGGTTCCTTCTCTTTGGATTCGACAGCATCTTCGGTGCAACGCTCTCGATGCTCATCAACTGGGCGGCAGGGTGCTTAGCCATTATGGCAGTCTGGCTCTTCGGCCGGGTATACCTTGGGCAGGGGAGGGGGCTCCTCGCAGCACTTCTCTACTACTCGCTCCCCATGGTCGGCCACTTCTCGTTCGCCGACATGAAAGTCGACAATGCCATTTTCGCGGTTGGCAGCCTCGCCGCGTTTGCAGCATTCCTTGCTATCTGTCCCCCGGCGGAATTGGATGATGATGAAGAGCACAAGGCGTCGGTTCTACCTCTGCTCGCGCTCGCAGGACTCTTCAGTGGGTTCGCATTCGCGATGAAACCGACAGCGATCATGCTTATCATGGCGGTCGGCGCGGTGATGGTCGGCGTGCGCTTCGGATGGGCAGGGTTTCTTGGTGTCGTCTCACTCGCATGGGCACTCTTCACGAAGCAGGATGTGTTCAAATTGAAAGAGGTTTTATCCCGCGTGTTTGGCAATGACACGCTGCTCTCCTCGGGCTTTGTGGTCGTACTGCTCGGTCTCGTCGGCATTGCGCTCTTGGCCTACGCGAGCCGCAAGAAGCTTTCTGTATGGAAGCCCCTTCGTCAGCAGATCGGTGTATTCGTCGCGGCGTTCGTCGTGTCGGTCTTGCCGTGGATCGCCGCGAATAACATAGCGTACCACAATTGGCCGCCACGCATCGCGCTGACAGCCCCGAATACGATTGCACCGATCTTCGTTCTAGACGGCGGTACACCTCAAGCTGGTATTCCGACCGTGAGGACACTGCCGCCGGAATTGCAAATCGATACGGCGAACGCTGCGTGCGTTTCAACGTCCAAGGTTGAAGAGCTGGACCGCTACTGGGGGAATTATGAAGGGATCCAGCACTATGCGACGCTCCCATGGCGTGCGGTGATGAACACGGATACCTACGGATACTACGTTACGCTTATTCCTGCGTTGCTTCTCGTGCCGCTTCTTCTTTTAGCGCCGTTCTTCTGGACGAAGCACGGGCGATGGATGCGTTGGCTCCTTGCTGCGTCGATTTTTATGGTTGTGCAGTGGGCGTTCCTCGCAAACGGGATCGTCTGGTACGGCGTGAGTATGTTCCTCGGGCTTGCGGTCCTCATGGAAGCGTTGGTCGTTGCTGCGCCGAGCCGCACGAGTCGATGGACAGCAGGCACGTTGCTCGGACTCTCGTTGCTTGCTGCATTCTCACATCGTTTGTGGCAGTTCGACATCATGCGTAACATCTTCGAATACCCGCTTGGAAAGGCAGATGCCGCCTCGATGGAAGAGCGGACGATTCCACACTACGATGACATCCGCGAAGCGATCGAACAACGTGCGTTGGAAACGCCGAGTCGTCCATACGTGTATCGCATGGGGACGTTCATTCCGTACTTTATCCCGAAGAACCTCGAAGTCCTGCCATTGGCGGATAACCAACTCGACGTCTTCAATTGTCTGTACCAGGAGCGCGATGCCGCGAAGACGTTGGCCCGTCTCCAGGCGCTTGGGTTCAACAGTATGATCTTCGATCTCAATACGCAGACCATCGAGCAGGATCCGAACGGTAGCCTGCATAAGAAGGTACTTGCGTTCGTCGACTTCGCGAACCAGACGAAGCTTGGTATCCGCATCGTGGTGAACGATCCCGGAGCCGGCATCGCGTACATCCTTTTGCCATGAACGTCGCCGTCATCCCCGCACTCAACGAAGCGTCCCGCATCGGGCCGGTGGTGAAGGACGTGCTACCCTTTGTGGATCGAGTCATCGTCGTGGACGATGGTTCGATCGATGCAACAGCAGAGGTTGCGAAGGCTGCTGGGGCTATGGTTCTTCGACATCCGGAGAACTGCGGTGCGGGTGCCGCGACGATGACAGGCATCGAAGGTGCACGCAGGATTGGTGCCACAACTATCATCACGCTCGATGCCGATGGACAACACGATCCGCGTGAAGTACCGACATTGCTCAAGGTTTTGGCACAAGGGGTGGATGTCGTCTTCGCTAATCGCTTCGGGCAGCGTAACCACATTCCGTTTATCCGTCGGGTCTTCAATGGTCTCGGGAACATCGTTACTCTTGCGGCGACGGGCATGTGGATCGCCGATAGCCAGTGCGGCTACAAAG
>CAYQJY010000128.1:0-2419 GCA_964418005.1 uncultured Candidatus Peribacteria bacterium | reverse complement strand
GGTGATAGGGAGCACTCAACTATCAAATTAATTGTTCAGTCTTAGCTGCAGCCTGCTGAGCACGCCGAAGAATGGCAAACGTAACTGGCCACCGAGGGTATGACCCGACACGATGAGGTTTGCACGATGGGAGGAGGGATCGAGGATGATGTCGGGCTGATGCGAGAGGAGGATCGTTGGCATGTCCTTCGGAATGTCTTTCAACGCGTTCTGCAAACTACAGCGTTCCATCCAGAGATCGTCGATGCCCGCGAGTGCGACTGTTTCGCCGCTGTGTTCGATCGTGAGTGATGTGTTGCGCAGGAAGCGAATGCCAAGAGGTTCGAGCAGCCGGACGATGTCGTCACTGCGGTCGATCTGCACATGTTGTCCGTGCCCGGGCATGTGATCGTTCCCTGAATCGTGATTCCCGATGACGGCGTACACGCCGTACTTCGCGCGGAGCGCTCCAAGTGCTGCGAGTGGTTGAATATCGGAGTGATGATCGAAGAGGAAATCGCCGACGAGCAAAACGAGATCGGGTCGTAGCGCGTTGCAGCGACGTGCTGCTTTCGCGATGAATGCCTCGCCCTTCATTTCGTTCACGTGGAAGTCGCCGATGACGGCGATGCGGAGAGAGCATTTTAGGGGGAAGGAAATTGTTTTCTTCGTGATCGCGATCCACTGCGGTTCGATAAAGCGTGCGTAGAGGAGGCAGAGCGTCAGTGCGAGTCCGTGCAGTGCGACGACCGCGAGTGCAATTTCCACCCACAGCGTCTGTGCAACGTACGCGAGCAGGCTGGCGGCATAGGCAACGGAGACGCCCGCGACCATGAGCGTGAGCAGCGTACTGTTCAGGAGTCGACGATGCCGCGTAGTGCGATCGGGATGCATGGGTTAACGCTGTTTGGCGAGCATTTTGACCAGATATTGGCCAGTATAGCTCTCTTTGACCTTGGCAATGTCTTCCGGTGTTCCCGTTGCGACGATGTTCCCGCCACCGCTGCCGCCGTCGGGGCCGAGCTCGACGATGTGGTCGACGGTTTTGAGCACGTCGAGGTTATGTTCGATGACGAGGACGGTGTTGCCTTTATCGACAAGGCGCTGCAACACGCTGAGCAAGCGACGAATGTCGTCGAAGTGGAGACCGGTCGTGGGTTCGTCGAGGATGTAGAAGGTCTGGCCTGTTGAGCGGCGCAGAAGTTCCGTCGCAAGCTTCACGCGTTGCGCTTCACCACCGGAGAGCGTGTTGGCGCTCTGTCCAAGGTGGAGGTAGCCGAGACCGACATCTTCGAGTGTCTGTAATTTCTTTTTGAGAGCGGGGATCGCACCGAAGAAGTCCGTTGCTTCTGTTACGTTCATATCGAGTGCGTCGGCGATGCTTCTTCCTTTATAGGTGACTTCCAATGTCTCGCGGTTGTAGCGTTGACCGTGGCATGCCTCGCACGTGACGAATACATCCGGAAGGAAGTGCATCTCGATCCTCTTCAGACCGTCACCCTCGCACTCTTCACAGCGACCACCCTTCACGTTGAACGAGAAACGACCCGGTTGGTAGCCGCGCATCTTCGCTTCAGGCGTGCCGGCGTAGAGATCGCGGATGTCGGTGAAGATGCCGGTGTAGGTGGCGGGGTTGCTCCGTGGCGTACGGCCGATGGGGGATTGGTCGATCACGATCGCCTTATCGAGGTGTTGCAGCCCTTCGATCGAACCGACGTTTTGTGGCTTCGAATGGGCATTATTCAGCTTACTGAGGAGTTCCGGCGCGAGGATGCCGTGGATGAGGCTCGACTTTCCGGAGCCCGAGACCCCCGCGATGCCGACGAACGTTCCAAGCGGGATTTGGACATCGACGTTGTTCAAGTTGTGGTGGTGTGCGTTATTGATCTCAATGAACTTCCCGTTCCCACCGCGTCGCGCCTTTGGCACTTCAATGAACTTCTTCCCGCTCAGGTACTGGCCCGTCACAGAGTCTTTATTCTTGATGAGCTGGTCCGGTGTCCCCTGCGCGACGACCGTGCCGCCGTACTTGCCGGCGCCCGGTCCAATTTCGAGCAAGTAATCTGCTGCTTCGATCGTCTCTTCGTCGTGCTCGACGACGATCACAGTGTTTCCGAGGTCGCGAAGCTTCGTCATCGTTGCGATCAGTCGCGCGTTATCGCGCTGATGGAGACCGATGCTTGGCTCATCGAGGACGTACAAGACGCCTTCGAGTGCGGAGCCGATTTGTGTCGCGAGACGAATGCGCTGTGCTTCTCCGCCGGAGAGCGTTGCAGCGGAACGCGAGAGTGTGAGGTACGTGAGGCCGACGTTTTTGAGAAATGAGAGACGTGCGACGATTTCTTGCAGCACTTTCTTCACAATCGCATACTCGTATGTTGAGAGCGTTGTCGTTCCCTTCATCTCCTTCGCATCTTTCGGTCGGTCGTTCTTCTGCATC
>CAYQJY010000127.1:0-2420 GCA_964418005.1 uncultured Candidatus Peribacteria bacterium | reverse complement strand
GTCTATCGGCGGGTATTCTCTTATTCACTTCCTTCCCGCTTCGTATGAAGAACTCCTCCTCACGCGCTATCGGTCTTCGTGGCGCATTCCTCATCGCGCTGCTCGTTCCATTTGGCGTCCTTGCAGCGCGGTCCAGTGTTCACGATGCGTGCAAGTCTCTTCACGGTCTCGAGAAGGCTCGTTGCTTGCAGGATCAATATCAGCCGACCAGTCGGTCCTCTGTATCGAATAGTAGCTCATCGAAGAACAGCAGCTCATCAACAATGAGTGCTGTCCATAGTGCTTTCGACTCTCACAAGGCATGCAAAGAGGCATTGAAGACGTTCTTGAAGGCTTCGATCGCTGCACATAAAGAATGGCACCGAACGCACCGCGTCGGTCGAGGGAATATGCAGGAGCACATGCAGTGGCATAAGGACAATCATGCCGAACAGAAGGCCTTACTGTTGCGCATCAAGGATGGTCAATGCAGTACGTCAGCATCTAGTGCCTCAAGCGCTCCTAGCACGTCGTCGAGCGTGTCGTCGGTCCAGAGCTCCAGCGTGAGCACAACGTCGAGTGCCGTCTCCAGTTCCAGTTCGAGCGTCGTGAGCTCTTCGCCTGCGTCGAGTGTTAACTCAGTGAGCAGCCAGAGCAGCACGTCGTCGATCTAGCAGCAATGATCCAAGGAACGCCTTCTGAGATCAGAGGGCGTTTTTCAGGTATCATCATGCGTAATGACCGCAATCGCGATCCTCCTCTTGGCATCACTACCCTTCGCCCTGAAGGGCGTGACGCTCTGGTTTGGGTTTACTGGCTACCTCGCACAATCAGCGTACAAAATTCTGCAGCTCCTGATCCCGCTCGTGTGGCGCTTCGGTCGAGGTGAGCGCGGCTTCTCGGTGGCGTGGCCCGTGCGCGACGGCTACCCATTCCTCCGTCTTCTGAATCTCGGGGTACTCCTCGCACTCATCATCGCGGGTATAGCGATCGCTGGAATTGTATATGTCGGTCCAGCATGGGGACTGGAACCACGCGTCATCCGTGCAGCATACGACCAGCGATTCGATGTCTCTGGCGTCGCCGCAATTGCCGTTGTTCTTTTCCTCTCGTTCGTGAATTCCGCACTCGAAGAATTGTACTTCCGCGTATGGCTCGATCGTGAACTGACGAAGCGTATCGGGCACATTCTTGGTATCAGTATCTCCGCCTTCGCCTTCGGTGCGATGCACGGTTTTATACTATTTGGTCTTCCCGGTATTCCACTGGAATGCATCATCGCGATGGTGCTCGGTCTCACGCTCGCGGGCATCTGTTGGAGTCTCCTCATCCGCCGTCCGGGTGGTGTGTACGCCGCGTGGCTTAGTCACGGCCTGACAGATGCCCTCCTGCTGACATGGGGACTCTTTTGGCTTGGTTATCTATAATGGTTCTATGTCCGAACAGCTCAACAGCGTCGCGAGGCTCCTCGGGAATATGTATGCCCATGTGCAGAATGGCATTGACCGTGGTATCGAGTGGGGCTTTAAGAAGATGGAACAGCAGGGTAAGGTCACTCCGAAGAAGAAGCCGAAGGGAATCGCCGGCAACGTCGCAGCGTTCGGCAGGGGATTCTTCAGCGTCCTGGGCGAGGCCGGAGGGGCGTATTTCCGTACCTACGGAGAACTGAAGAAGAAGCGCTGATATGCTGGGAGCTTGCAAGCACTGTATATACAATGTATAATCCTCCCGTGCGAGTTCGACTCACGAAATGGGGGAACAGTTGGGGCATCCGCCTGCCGAAACTTTTTGCGGTGCACATAGGAATGCAGGAGGGGGGTGAACTGGAGATGGATGTGAGAAAAAATTCAATTGTCTTATCGAACCCCGAGTATTCATTAACGGCCCTGTTGGAACAGGTGACGCCCGCGATGGTGCATGGCGAGAGTGATACCGGTGACGCCGTCGGCAAGGAAGTATGGTAAAGGCGTACGTGCCGGCTCGAGGCGATATCGTCTTTTTGCAGTTCAGTTCGCAGCAGGGTCGGGAACAGGCGGGCATGCGTCCGGCATTCGTTCTTTCACCGAAGGAATACAACGAAAAAGTTGGTGTGATGATCGCATGCCCGATCACGTCCCGTACGAAGGGATATCCGTTTGAAGTTGCGTTGCAGAGCGGCCTCAAGACCCGAGGAGTCGTCCTTTCCGACCACGTAAAAAGTCTCGACTGGAAAGCGCGCAAGGCGAGGTTCGTGGAACGGGTTCCTGTGCATACGTTGAGCGATATCATGCGTAAACTCCTGCTTCTCTTGCAGTAATCCTCTCCAGAATTCGCTTCCTAGAAGTCCGCTGCTATACTCCGCGGGCTCCCCCTCGGCTTCGCTCGGGGTGACAATTCTTTCATAGCCGCGGCCCCATCGTCTATCGGCTAGGACACTTGGTTCTCATCCAGGAAAGCGGGGT
>CAYQJY010000126.1:0-2431 GCA_964418005.1 uncultured Candidatus Peribacteria bacterium | reverse complement strand
AGAAACTCGGTGGCCATCGCAGATACACCATTGAAGTGCTCCATCTGCGGGAAATACCGTCGGTTCTTCTATCACATCCAGATTCATGCAGGTGAGCCATCGATGTTGATATGTGCAGACAGATGCCATAGGCATCTTCAAAAAAACTTGATGTCCCATTTAGAGGATCATTTTCTCATTCGTGGTATTGAAGCTCCGCTCAAGAGCCCCTCAATTCTGTCTAAGTTCTATATCTACTGTCGCGCAGCTACCTCTCACGTTGCGCACCCAAGTCATAGTCTCGACGGACAGAAAGAAATATTGACCTCGTATGCGAAAGAGCACGGACTCAGCGTCGCTCAGGTCTTCCAAGAATCCGGTTCTGCGATGGCACATCGACCTCTTTTCATGCAGATGATCCAGGGAATAGAACGTGGAGAGGCAGACGGGATTCTTGCGCTGGATATTAGTCGTCTCGTTCGCAGCACTACTGATGGGCAACGTCTCACCGATATGCTGGATCGAGGGGTGATCAGACAGATTCAGACACCGGCGCTCACGCTCAATAAGAGTTCTTTGTTGCTGCAACTGTCTATGCAGCAACAGGAGCGCGACGCTTTGAGTCATGCTATCAAGCGTGGCCTCCAAACACGCAAATCGCGGAGGAATTTACGCTGACTTTATTTCTCTACTTCCGTTATAATGCCCACAGTGCCCATCATCGTCGCTCAGAAGACTCGTTTGCTATGTCGCTCAAAGGGGCGATCCTGCCGACAAAAGTCTTCTGACTGATGTTGGGCACTCAGGGTCGCCCCTTTGGGCAGCCATTCCATCTCCCTCCCATGTCTCTCGACTTTTCCACACTCCACATCGGCTCCATCGCTCGCAAATCCACTAAGGACAAAGAGGATCAGCAAGTGCTTTCCATTTCCTCTCAACAGGAAGAAAACGAAAAAAGCGTGCGGCGAGCAGGCGGTATCATCACTAAAAAATACACAGAAGAAAAATCCGCCAAATCCCCCGACCGCCCCGTTTTCGATCGAATGATCGCCGATATAGAAGCGGGGATAATTAATGTGGTTGCGTGTTGGCGATTGAATAGGCTGGCCCGAAACCCCATTAATGGGGGACGCATCATGTGGCTGCTACAGCAAGGCATTCTCAAGGCGATCATTACCTCCGAAAAGATCTACCTCCCGTCCGATAACGTCATTCAGATGGCTGTTGAATTCGGCATGTCCACGCAATATTCCATCGACCTAGGGAAAGATGTGAAGCGCGGAATGCTCCAGAAGGCGAAGATGGGCTGGAAGCCAGGAATTGCACCGGTGGGCTACCTGAATGACTACGGCGGTATCAAAGGCGAGAAGAAAATCTTCCGCGATCCGGAGCGCTTCGAGCTCGTACGGCGCTGTTGGGATTATCTTCTGACTGGCGCATACACCGTAGAAGAGGTCTTTTATCTTGCAGTCAACGAGTGGCATGTTACGACTGTTCGCGGACGAAAAAGGCGCGTGAATCCCATCGGACTCAACACGCTCTACGAGATGTTCCACAATACGTTCTACTACGGGGAGTACGTTTGGGATGGGCAAATATGGCAGGGTCTCCATGAGCCGATGATCACCAGAGAAGAGTTCGACCATGCGCAGATGATCATCAGCGGCAATGGAAAACCACGGGCAAAGACCCATGAAAATCCGTATCCTTGCTTAATCAAGTGCAAGGAATGCAATAGCAGCGTAGTGATCGACGTGAAGCAGAAATTTGTGAAGCGAGAGAACCGCACGAAGGTTTTATAATACTTTCGCTGCGGGAAGGCGACTAAACGTCCCTGTTCTCAGAAGCGCTGCCTCCGCAAAGAGCTCCTCGATCCGCAGATTCTAGGAATGATTACTGACGCAGAGTTGCCGCAGGCTTTCATCGATTGGGCACTCGAGAAACTGAAGATGACACAGGAGGATAAGAAAAAAGAGCGGGAGCAGGAACTCAATCATCTACAGGAAAAACATCGTACCGCCGAGCGCAAGGTGAATGATTTCATTGATTTAAGACTCGAGAATCCCAGTCTCTTTCCCGAAGAAGTCTTCAAGCGAAAGTTGGCCTCTCTGGAATTGGAGGTAAAGCGTTGTGAGGCGCAGGTGAAGCATTACGGCAAGATCGGACGCACTTGGAGAGAGGAATTCATCGACAAATTGCTCTTCGTGCAGAAAGCACAAGAAAGGTTTGTGAAGGCTGAAGATCCTAAGGTTCGGATCGGAATGATCAGTGAACTCAAAGACACATTAGAACTGAGCAATGGAGAGCTCACTTACCGCTTGCTGGAGCCGTTTTCCACATTTAGCAGGGGCAGGCTTCGCATGAAGGCGGAATTAGGGTCATTAGAACCGATCAATTGTCGCTTACAGAACGTGAAAACTGAAGTTTTGGAGAAGGTTGTTCCTATATGGAT
>CAYQJY010000125.1:0-2477 GCA_964418005.1 uncultured Candidatus Peribacteria bacterium | reverse complement strand
AACAGCGTCGGTGAAATGGTGGCAAAAGGTCTCAAGCGGGAGGGCTACTGCGTGTTCGGCTACCGCGAGTACATGTCGCTCATTAAAGGGGGGCACAGTTCGTACCAGCTCGATATCTCGCCGAAGGAAATTCGCGGAAGTGAAACGATGGTCGATGTGCTCGTGACGTTCAACCACCATGGCCTCGAAAAGAATCTGCACGATGTGAAGGAAGGAGGCATCGTGTTGCATCAGACGGGAGACTGGGAATGGTCGAAGGACGATGCGGCGTTTTTGAAGAAGCAAAAGATCACGGTGTTACATCTCCCGAGCGATGAGATTCTTACAACATTGAAAGCGAAGCCGATTCTTGGGAATGTGCTCATCACGTCCGTCGTATGGCATGTGTTGGGCCAGAACATGGACGAGCTGCGTGACGACGTGAAGGAGCAATTCGGACACAAAGGAGACGCTGTCGTAGCGCAGAACATGGCGTGTATCGATGCGGGCGTTGCGTACTGCAAAGAATCAGCAGGGGCGTTGGCAGTGAAGCTGCCGCCGGCTGACAAACGGTGGAAGAGCGACTTGCTGATCACGGGTAGCCAAGCGATGGGCCTGGGTCTCGTGCATGCGGGCTGCCGTTTGTATGTTGGCTATCCGATGACACCATCATCGCCGCTCCTGACGTTCATCGCGGATCATCAGAACGAGACGGGCATGGTGGTGAAGCAGGCGGAAGATGAAATCACTGCGGCACAGATGATGAGCGGGGCGATGTTCATGGGAACACGTGCGGCAACGGGAACATCCGGCGGAGGGTTCGACCTCATGACCGAGACACTGTCCCTCAATGCGATCATCGAAAACCCGTCGGTCTTTGTGCTGGCGCAACGCCCGGGTCCAGCGACGGGTCTGCCCACGTGGACGGCACAAGGGGATCTCATGCTTGCGATTCATAGTGGTCATGGCGAATTCCCACGTCTGGTGCTGTGCGTGAGCGATGCGGAAGATTGCTTCCGCCTCATGCCTGAGGCGTTCAACTATGCGGAGCGGTTCCAGATTCCCGTAATCGTGATGACGGATAAGCAGACGGCGGAGGCACTCTTCACTGTTGCGCCGTTTGATCAGAAGAGGGCAACGATTGATCGTGGGCCTCTTGTGACCGATGCGGCTGCGCTCGCCAAACTCGCATCGTCCGATCGCTACGACCCGAGCGTGAAGAGTGGCGTCTCGAAGCGGTGGCTCCCTGGGTCAAAGGCGGCGACGTTCGTGGCCCAGGGCGATGAGCATGCGCCCGATGGTACGGTGGAGGAAGGGGCAGAGAATGCGCGACAACAAATGGAAAAGCGCATGCGCAAGGGCGAGGCGCTGAAAGCTGCTCTCCCTGAACCCGTTCTCTATGTGTGTGAAAAAGGAGTCGTGACCGTAGAACCGAAGCCAGGAAAGAAGACGTACGATCTTGCGCTCATCACATGGGGAAGTGCAAAGGGTCCGGTCCTCGATGCGCTGGCGGATGGTGCGTTCTCCGGCGTGCGCGTAGCTGTTGTGCACTTTGAATATCTCTGGCCTCTGAAGACAGATCTTCTACGGACAGTCCTTGCAGCATCGAAAACCAGTGCTTGTGTTGAAGCGAACTACACGGGTCAACTACGCCAGCTTCTGAAGGCGGACGGCATTGAGATTCCAGAGTTCATCCACAAGTATGACGGCAGGCCGTTCTTCGTCGATGAAATCACTGCAGCATTACGCACGCATATCACATGATCCGACTTCGTCCACCTTCGGCAAGCTACGCCGGACAAGCACGTTTCATTGCTCTCCTCGGCCTGCTCACCTTGCCTCTCCAAGCGCTCGCATTCCCCGACGTATCTGCGTCGCACGAGTTTCGACGGCCGATCGAATATCTGCAGACCGAAGGAGTGCTCAAAGGATACGACGACGGTCGCTTCCGACCTGCATTTCCCATCAACCGTGCGGAGCTTTTGAAGATCCTCGTTGCCGCGGGGGGCAATGATCCTCCGCTTGCGCTCTATAACAACTGTTTCCCGGACGTCGTCGACCAATGGTTCGCGCCGTACGTGTGCTTTGCAAAAATCCAGGGGTGGATCCAGGGATATCCCGATGGAACGTTTGGCCCAGAGCGTGCCGTGGGCTTCGCTGAGGCAGTAAAAATGGTGGTGGAAACGCGCGGATATCCGCAGGCGCCGGAGGAGGAAAGTAGGAAGCGCGGCCTCGATCCGAGTGTATGGTTCTCGCCGTATCTCACGACAGCTCTCCTGCTCGATGTCGTCTCGTTTGAGCAGGTGTGGGGTGAGAGGTCCGTGCCGCTTCAATCAGCCCTCACGCGCGGTTTCGTCGCGCAACTTATCTACCGTTCTCTCCTCGCCGAAGGTGCATTGCACAGGACCATTTCCACGCAAGGGTGTGATACCTCTCCGTCGTCGCTCGAACTCAAAACGTATGTCGATGTGGTGATGCCTGAGCAGACGAATGTCTTC
>CAYQJY010000124.1:0-2498 GCA_964418005.1 uncultured Candidatus Peribacteria bacterium | reverse complement strand
GAAGCCCCCGTGCGGAGGTGCGCCGTACTCGAAGGCCCGGAGCATGTGGCCGAAGCGCTTCTCAGCGTCCGGGCGCGAAATGCCGAGCATATCGAATACTTCACTCTGGAGTTCGGGGTTGTGGATGCGGATGCTGCCGGAGCCGAGCTCGTACCCGTCGAGGACGAGGTCATAACAGACGGAGTGCACTGCAAGGGGCTTCTCTTTCCGCTGCTTCCACTCCTCCATGTTCGGGCTCGTGAACGGATGGTGACTGAAGGTGAGCGTGCCGTCGTCTTGCTCCTCGAACATCGGGAATTGCGTGACCCAGAAGAGCGCATGGACCGATTCGTCGATAAGCTTAAACCGCTTCGCCGATTCGATGCGCACACGACCCATCGCCGCGCAGGCAATTCGGTGTCGATCGGCGGCGAAGAAGAGCGCATCGCCCTTCTGTGCGCCCGTGGCCTTCTGCAATTCGTCGACGAAGCCCTCGCGGAAGAACTTGAGGAGAGGCGAACTCGGGCCGTCCTCCTTGAAGAGGATGTACGCGAGGCCTTTCGCCTTCTGTTCCTTCACCAGTTCCGTCCAGGCATCGATCTCACTGCGGCTGAGTTCCGCTCCACCCGGTACACGCAGGGCGCGCACGACGCCGTCACGCAGTTCCAGTGCCTTCTCGAAGACCGTGAAGCCACACCCCTTGGCGAAGCCTGTGATATCGACGATGGGGAGGTCGTAGCGGAGGTCGGGTTTGTCGGAACCGTAGGTATCCATCACGTGATCCCACGTGAAGCGTTCGACCTTGCCCCACTTCAGCTTCTTCGGACTACACTGCTTGAGAATTTCGACGATGCTGCCCTGGATGATGTCTTGCACGTCCTGCTCCTCGCCGAAACTCATTTCGAAGTCGAGCTGGAGGAACTCCGGCTGGCGGTCGCCGCGGAGATCTTCGTCGCGGAAGCAGCGGGCGATCTGGAAGTAGCGGTCGAGACCGCCGACCATCGAGAGCTGCTTGAGCTGTTGCGGGCTCTGGGGAAGAACAAAAAAGTTCCCAGGGTACATGCGGGAGGGGACGACGTATTCGCGGGCGCCTTCCGGCGTGCCTTTGATGAGGCACGGCGTGTCGATCTCGATGCAGCCTTGGTCGACGAAGTACGTGCGGATGATCTGGAAGATCTTTGATCGCAGCTGGATATTCTTCTGCATCCGTTCGCGGCGCAGATCCAAATAACGATACTGCAAACGGAGCTCTTCATTCGCTTCTTTTTCGGAATCAATTTCAAACGGCGGCGTCTTCGCTTCGTTGAGCACGACGAGTTCGGTTGTGACGAGCTCAATTGCACCCGTGGCCTGATCTACCCGCTCCGCACCAGTAAGACGCTTTTTCACCGTGCCTGTTACTTTCAGCACCCACTCCGGGCGCACCTTCTCCGCAGCAGCGAAGATCGCTTTGTCTTCCGGCTGGATAACGACCTGTGTGAAACCGTACCGATCGCGGAGGTCGAGGAAGATGAGTCCGCCATGGTCGCGGCGCCGATGGACCCAGCCACAGAGCGTGGCCGTCTTCCCGACGTGTTCTTGCCGTAATTCACCGCATGTATGAGTGCGTAGCATAATTAGAATAGGAATTGCCGCGTGCCATGCACCGGAGCGTCAGCGACTGGTGCGTGGCAGGTGTGGGTTCGAAGCATGGCTAGGGGAGGATACAGAAAAGCTCTGCAGGGCAAAAGGCACCAAAAGCGCGTTCCTGTCACTTCTTCCCCGTTTTCTTTGTCCACAGTTTCCCGATTTCCTCTTTAAACTCCTCCACGTCGGTGAATTCACGGTGAATGGAGGCGTAGCGAATGTAGGCGACCTGATCGAGCTTCTTCAGTTCCTTCATCAAGTCTTCGCCGAGCGTGGAGCTCTCAACCTCGGGGCCGACTGCCACCCACTTCTCTTCGAGCTTCGAAAGCATCTTTTCCACCTGGTCTTGGGTCACCGGACGCTTCGTGCATGCCAGCCACACACCGCGTTCGATTTTGGAACGAATGTACGGCTCGCGCGTACCATCGCGCTTGATGACGATGAGTGACGTCTCCTGGCGCTCGAACGTCGTGAAGCGGTGCTCGCACTTGGGACACTCTCGACGCCGACGCACGGCTTTCCCTTCCTCGCTTACGCGGGAATCGATGACGGCCGTGTCGTCGCTCTTACAGACCGGGCACTGCATGGGGGTAGTTTACCACGGCTTACACCCATGATTCTTCCTCGTGCGAGGTTCGTATAGGGGCTCCTGCTGGCCCGCGCGCCCGCGCTTGAGCACGAAGAATCGATAGGCGATCGATTTGCGCACGGATATTTGGGACGAAGTGAATTTTAAGTTGTTCCGTTCCATGGAGGACGACGGTGCCGAAGCCAAACATGTTTTGGATGATGCCTCGTTGGTGCTTCGTGATGTCGTTGAGGCTCCAGAGGTCGATGGAGAGACGGTCATCGACGGCGACCACCGAACGCGGGAAGAGGCCCCGTTGGTCGGG
>CAYQJY010000123.1:0-2524 GCA_964418005.1 uncultured Candidatus Peribacteria bacterium | reverse complement strand
GGGGAGACAATACGGGCCTCATTCTAGCCCACTCCATGATCTTCTGCCCTCTCGCCGGTTCCCCGCTCATCACCCAAGGCTTCGGCCAGAATCCCGAGCTCTACAAGCCGCTCGGCTTCCTCGGGCACGAGGGCATCGACTTCGGCGTACCGGAGGGTACGACGGTGTACGCGCCGCACGACGGCATCGCGAAGGTGCAGGACGAAGGCAGCCAGAACTACGGCCTCTCACTGACGATTGAAAGTCCGACGCGCAAGAGCCTGCTCGCGCACCTCTCCCAGGTGACGGTGACGAGCGGACAGTCGATCTCGCAGGGTGATCCCATCGGCAAGAGCGGCAAATCCGGCATGGCGTCGGGGCCGCACCTGCACTGGACGTTCAAGCTCATGAAGAACGGCGTCGTGCAGAACAAAGACAACGGCTTCAACGGATGCATGGATCCGACCCGGGTCACGCGCCTCTGGCAACCCCAGACGCTCCACGACGATGCCCAGTACACGGACGAGGCGAAGCCGTACTTGAGCATCATCCTCGCATCGAACCAGGCTATCGGCGGAAAAGTCGCGTAGAAGCAGTGTTACTGGGGTTTGCAACTATCCTGACACGCCTGTTCCGTCGAGAATGTGCCACGAGGGAAGAAGAACGATTTGTCGGTGCACTGTGATGCCTGTTCACATCGCTTCTGATCTCCGGTGTAGGAACTGCAGCACGTCCACTCTCGCGTCGTAGGACATTCCTGAACGCAATCGGTACTATTCGCATACCCTTTTCCAGGTATGTAACCGGCAGGACAACCGTCTTGGACGTGCTTGCACACCTTCAGTGTCCCGCCGTCGGTTGTCTGTCGCTCGCAGCAGTTGTACGTGGGAATGAGGGAGCAAGTGGCTTTGCAGTCTCGGTATCCCAGCAGCGCTCCCACTCTCGACATTCCGTACGCACAAGAATCGGCATTTGCCACGCAGGTGCCTACTGCCGTATTCGCACAGCACTTGAAGAGCCCGAGAGGCTCGCATCCATCCTCACACGTCGTGCGATCGGTAAACGGACCGGAACGCACTTCACCTTCGTAGTAACAGCTCGTCCGCTGGGTGCAGTAGGTACTCGTCTTCCCCTCCGGAGGCTTGCAGCACCAGTACTCACTCGTGAACTGCGATGAAGACGATGATGACGCTGTCCCGATAGGTGTCCTGCACTCGGTGATGACATCGCAGGAGCCTGTCGCACGGAAACACGCGACGAGGTTCTTCGTGGATCCGCACTGCACCTTCCGGTACTCAGGCGTTCCCTTCGCATACTTCCCCGTGAGTGCAACCTGAGGACCATACGCATTCGCAACGTAGGGATTGGGGTCGACTCCCGGCTCCTTGATGCAGGGTGCAGGACAGTCGTTCCTCCCCGGATAGACGCGGTCGCACACGCGCTTCAGAGCATTCTGCGCGAGTGACGCGACTATCCCCTGGAGACGGGAGACATCCGCATCGTCACGTGCACAGCGGCACGGATTCACATCGTAGACACGCGGATCCGTCACGTCGCCACAGGTCACCGACGCTGCGGCTCCGCCTGTCGTGCCGCCGTAGGGAACACCGAAACTCGTCGTGGTGCCGGCAGTCGTACCGCCGAGCGTCATGGCTCCGAGATCATCGGGGAGTGGCGTAAATGTCACGGCATTGAGCCAGACCTCATCCGTCGGGGAGACGGACATCGTGGTGCCCATGAGGCTCGAGGACATGCCAGGGAGCATTGCTCCACGGATGTCCGCTTCGCTGGGAGTGAGCAGGGCACGCCCGATGACAACGGTCGTGAAGAGCGCTGCAAGGACGCCCATGATGCGCGGAACTCTGCTCATTCCTTCAATTGTAGGCGGACAGAGTGCCCACGCATCTTTTTGCAGGGGAAAATTTCTGAATCTGTGGTGTCTTTGCAGATGGTGCACATGACTTCCAAAGCCTGAAACGTGATCATCGGAGTGTCCTTCGGGAAGGAGGAAAGTCTGCGAAATTGAATGACTGAAAACTACCTCGCGAACGATGAAATCGAAGAGGAGTATTTGCTATTTCTCGGATCTGCGATTGCAAAACAAGCATTGTTACAGTCTTTTTCCGTCGAATAGATACCTCCTCCGAGCTTCATGCCGCTCGAACAATTAACACTCTGCTGACAAGCATAATTTGCTGTACCAGATATCGATTTTCCAACGCAGCAGAAATAGAGATCGGGCTGAGGGGGTTTGGAGCTAGAGGATGATGATCCGGGGGCGCATGCGCTCACGCATGCTGCTGTCCCGACATACACCGTTCCATCCGAACGATAGCCAGGATCGCATTCCTTATTTGCCAAGATACACATTGTTGAATCCACGGTTGCCCTGCAACACTTTGCGAGAACAACGGATGATGAAGTGCTCGAAAAAATACAGGTCTGTGTACAGGAAATCGGATCATCGAAAGTACCGCTTGGAGTTTGGCCCTCAGGGCAGTTTTCAACATTTCGTAGGCAGCTTCCTTTGCCAAGAACATCCCTA
>CAYQJY010000122.1:0-2569 GCA_964418005.1 uncultured Candidatus Peribacteria bacterium | reverse complement strand
ACCAGTTGCGCGCACTGCGTTTCGACTTGAAGCATCACACAAATGTCGATATCGAAGAGCCAGACGGCAAGAATATCGATAGCAACGACGGCACAAAGAAGCGTGGAAAAAAGAAACGATCGAAGAGAGAGGAGGGCATCGTCCGATCGAACGGTGAGCCTGTCGCACCAGGGCTTGAAATGACTGCGGTAGACATCATGCACACAATCTATGGAAACAGTATCAACCCGCTTACCAGAGCCAAGCGATTGCTCGACGAAACACCGCACAACGTCGTCAGCATGATCACGGGACTGGTTGCCGACATTCGAGCAAAGGTTGGCGACACTGCTGCCCTCGATGCGCGATATAGGGAAATCGAAGCACAGTTCGGCATACAAAAAAGTCTCTTAATCCGCTGGGCAACGCTCTTAGCCGAACACCCCACAACTCTCGGCGACGTGTTATTTGAACGGGACGTGGCAGAAATCACAGCCAACACCGAGCAAGAACAATTATTTCACCGCCACCTACCCTACGCAGCATGGGAAGGCGACAAACGAAGTGTTCCCCGATACCGGAAACCATCGAAGAAAAAGAAATAACACCTCGAAAACCCCGCTCCACCCTAGTCTCGCTGTGGAGAGCAGAATGGAGCGGGGCTATGCCTCTTCAGCACGCGTGTACTGAAGAGAGATGCTGTGACCTGCAGCACTCCCTACCACGGTTCGGAGAGAGGTCTCCGGGCCGTGTGTGTTTGTGTGGAGTTTGTTCGTCCTTGTGAGCCTAGGAGAGGCGGGCGGTTGCCCAATGTGTGTGTTTGTTAGCGTTCCCTCACGTTGTCCGGCGAAGCTCGTAGAGCGAAGTCGGAAGGAGGAAACCGTAGATGCGACTGGTCTGGTCGCGGCGGCAGGGAGGGGCAAACGTCCGAAGGACGTTGGGGGAGGACGCTTCCCCCTCACTGCGAGGGCTTCGGGGTGAAAAGAGCAAATCCGATTAGTATAGCACAAACGACGTTTGCGGACAAGGGTCTAGGGTCGTAGAATCACCGCATGGGGAAGCCTAAAAATGGCACTGGAAAGCTCGTGTTGATCCTGGGTCCAAGCGGGGTCGGAAAGAGCGCTGTGATGCGCTCTTTACGCACCAATCACCCAGAATTCCACTATCCCCGGTCAGCCGTCACGCGCGCGAGGCGCCAAGGCGAAGGCGACGAGAACTATCACTTCGTGACGAACGCAGAGTTCGATGCACTGCTCGCTGAACACAAAGTTCTCGAGTGGGCCATTGTCCACGGGCAGGACCGCTACGGAACGATCGAGAGCGAAATCGTTCCCTTCATCGAAGCAGGCAAGATAGTGGTGCGCGAGATCGACGTGCAAGGCTTCGTGAGTATCCAGAACTCTCCCCTCTTCCACGATGGTAAGCACCACGTGCAATCGATCTTCATCGAACCCGAGTCGAAAGAGCAGATCATCGACCACATCCAAAAGCGTGCGCCAATGAGCGACGAAGAATTGCAGCGGAGGCTCCATAGCATGGACAAAGAGCTCGCGTACGCAAAGCATTGCCAGGCGCGCGTCTTGAACGTCGAAGGAAAGTTGGATGAAACGGTGAAAGAAGTTGAGAGGTTAATCATCGGTTAATCCCTGTTGTATACTGTCGCCCTGATGAAACTTGCAGTGAACTGGTCGCCACAGGCGGAGGAACTCTTCGTTGCAAAGAAGATCAAACTCGACCTCTGGAAATGCTCCGACTGGCCCGAGCTCGTCGAGCCCGCACTCAAAACAGGACCCGCGTACGTCCACTTCCCCATCCGCGCGGGCGATGGTTCAATTCCGGATTGGGCGAAGGTACGTATGTGGATGGAAAAAACCGGAACGAAGCTCGTGAACATGCATTTACACGTTGGCTCGAAGGACATGCCAGACATTCCGTACGATTCGCGCTCCCCTGAACACTGCGAACGCGTCATCGATGCACTCGTCAGGGACGTTCAGGCTGCAGGTGATGAAATGGGAATAGACAACATCGTCGTCGAGAATCTTCCAACGTACCGCTATGACGACGGATTCCATCCGTTGCACTGCTGTATCGAACCCGGGACGATCAGCGCTGTCATAGAACGAACCGGCTGTATGCTCCTCCTCGACATCGACCATGCTCGCAGTGCCGGCAAAATCCTGGGGGTCGACCCCCACGAGTATATCGAATCGCTGCCAGTGAAACGCATCGGCGAATTTCATATGACGGGAGTGCGGCGTGAAAATGGCGCGCTCGAAGGGCATCGCCCGATGGCGAAAGAAGACTGGGAATACTTCGATTGGGCGATCGAAAACTTCCGCTCCGGAGCATGGAAAACTCCCGGTACGTACGCCTTTGAGTACGGAGGTATCGGACCCAACTTCAAGGAAAACAGCAACATCGACGTTCTTGCTGAGCAAGTGCCCATCTTGTTCAAGAAGGTCCACTCATTGAGCAAATAATGTATACAATGAATCCCCTGCTCTCTAGGGCCAACGGGATTGTTCCGCGTACGTGAGAATGATAGGCTTCCGCCCGCCCTCGCTTATTTTTTGGCGGCGGGTCGTGC
>CAYQJY010000121.1:0-2637 GCA_964418005.1 uncultured Candidatus Peribacteria bacterium | reverse complement strand
CCGACCTTCTCTTCCGTGGCGTGGAGATTGCCACTCTTAGCCGTCGCGAGCATCGCTACGACAAGCTTGTAGAACAGTTAAAGGCTATCGGCGGTAACCCCGACCATCCAGGCTTCAAGTATTACCTCATGGCTTTCAAGTACGGTCTGCCTGCTCATGGAGGTTTTGGCATGGGCTTAGAGCGCCTTACCCAGAAAATTATTGGGCTCAATAGCGTAAAAGAAGCCACGCTCTTCCCAAGGGATGTGAACCGATTAGCACCTTGATCATCAAGGATATAAACTCCTAGCAGGGCGTATCATGGTTGTAATAGATTCCAGTAACCCGCTCCATCCGGCTTCGTTCTTGCGTTGAACGGAACGAACTTTCGTCTGAAATATAGCCAAAAACCAAATATCTCCGAGAGACAGATATCCGTCCAATTGTCTTTCACGACGAGGAATCGTACGATCTGGCTTCATGACGAACGACATTTCTAACACTGTGTTGCTCGAACACATGCAGGGCATGAAATTAGAGCTGCAAAAAGAAATAAAAAGTGCGAAAACAGAACTGCAGCAGCAGATCGCTCAACTTGATGGCAAAACCGACCGCGGCTTTGAAGACGCACGAAAGCATCGAGAATCATTGCAGGAAGACTTGGACGCATCCATACGAATGCTCGGTAAACACGATCGGAAACTAGCTCGTTTGTGAGAGGATTTCCGTATACTCCCCCCATGGATCGCGCGAAGGTCGGCGTCGGCGTGCTCATCGTAAAGGACGGTTTGCTCTTGCTGCAAAAACGGACAGGGTCACACGGGGAAGGCTCGTGGTCCTGCCCCGGAGGGCACATCGAATTTGGTGAGACGCCGGAGCAGACGGCAATTCGTGAAACGAAAGAGGAAGTCGGACTCACGATCGGCGGCGGACAAATCGTCGCACTGACGAATGATCTGTTCGAAGTGGAACAGAAGCACTACATCACGATCTGGGTCCTTGCCGAAGACATCGGCGACGAGGAAATTGTTCTGAAGAAGGATGAGACATCCGAGCATGGCTGGTTCCCCATCGACACCCTCCCCTCTCCGTTGTTCGTACCCCTGGGAAACCTCCTGAACGGCAGAAGTCTCATCCCCTTCGATCACTCCACACTCGCATGAACAAACGCATCCTCGTTACTGGTGGCAGCGGCTTCGTTGGGAGTCACGCAGTCCCCGCGCTCGAAGCACGCGGGTTCGACGTGCTCACGCCATCGCACATCGAGATGAACGTCCTCGATGCGGCGTCTGTGACCGCTGCTATGAAAAAACTCGCGCCCACGCACGTCCTCCACTGCGCGTGGATCGCCACGCCCGGTGTGTACCCAGAATCGCCGGAGAACGAACTGTGGAAGAACGCATCGATGCACCTCTTCCGCGAGGCAATCGCAAACGGTGCGAAGCGGATTGTCGGTGTGGGAAGTTGCTTTGAGTACACGTGGCCGAACACACCATGTATCGAGGACGCAACACCGACGGACAACGCATCGACCCTCTACGGCCGCTGCAAGAACGAGTGCCGGAAGGAACTTATGGCATTAGCGAAAGAGAAGAACATTTCAGCCGCATGGGGACGCATTTTCTTCCTCTACGGCCCAGGAGAGCCGGAGAAGAAACTGATTGCCTCTGTCATACGGTCTCTCCTCAAAGGCGAAACCGCACAGTGTACGCACGGCAAGCAAATCCGCGACTACGTGTACGTGAAAGATGTCGGTGAAGCTTTCGCGGCGCTCGTCGATTCCGATGTCCGCGGACCCGTGAACATCGCATCAGGAGAAGCAGTCTCGCTGAAGAACCTCATCATGACCGCAGCAACAATCATCGGCGCAGAAGACAACGTGGCGCTCGGCGCGCGCGAAGCTCCGGCGAACGAGCCGCCCGTCATCGCTGCAGACACGACAAAGCTGCAATCGGCCGGGTGGACCCGCGGATGGACGCACGAGGAAGCCATGCGCGAGACGATTGAGTGGTGGAAGAAGCATCAACACTAAACATTCCCTGGCAGCACGCCGCCAGGGAATGGAGATATCGCTTTCGCGATTCTCGGGACGATCGGTTACGCATGCTGCGGCGTGATGAGTTCCGACGAGTGCTTCTCACCGAGCACACGAATCTCTGCGAGCAGGT
This sequence comes from uncultured Candidatus Peribacteria bacterium, assembly GCA_964418005.1. Lineage (GTDB taxonomy): Bacteria > Patescibacteriota > Gracilibacteria > Peribacterales > Peribacteraceae > DALYDP01. The sequence goes on along the minus strand of CAYQJY010000121.1, from coordinate 490 downwards.
AGCCCATCGCCGTTTCACCACACATCTCTTCGATGAGACGGTTCACGAGTGCGAGCTTACCTTCTTGGTACGGCGTTCCTGGCGACAATCGTTGGAGCACGGGAACGGGCCGATACTGCCAACACTCGTCGTAGAGGTTGCGGAGGAAACCGTGACCGTATGCGTAGAGGCACAGCTCTAGGAAATCACGGGGGGGACACTCCACCGCATCGACGTAGGTTGGATTCACTCGATACCATTGTCGTGGCACAAAACCCGCACTGCGGATAAAGGCCTCACACCCATCTGGAGCGGTGAACTCCGCGAGGAAGAGAAAATCTGTCGAATCTCGACGGACGAATGAAACAAACATGCAGACCTCCTTGAAGGAACAGACGAAGAAACCGAACGTGCGCGCCAGGGTACGGAAATCTCGATCTCAGGCAAGTGCAAAATGCTTCCTATAGCCCCTTCTTCGCCATGTACGTTGCTCGATTCTTCGGAGTAAGAC
>CAYQJY010000120.1:0-2668 GCA_964418005.1 uncultured Candidatus Peribacteria bacterium | reverse complement strand
GAGCGCATGCATGGGGTGCATGAGGTCGCAGGTTCGAGTCCTGTCATCCCGACCACCCGGCTTCGTCTCTGGACTACGCCGCGGTTTCCATCTTGTATTACTGTTAAATCACGAAAAGACCACGGCGTAGCTCGCAAGCGTAGCCGGGTCATCCCGACCATTTTCTCGTCACACGCGACATCTTGCACAAGATGCCGCTTTCGACGTACACTGCCCCCTTTTGCGGCCCTGTTATAGGGTATTGCAAAATTCAAAAAATATGATATAATAATCTGTTAACACTTCGACTCCGCTCAGCACAAGCTCCATGAGCCTCTCCCAATCCGCCATTCAGGCCGCAACGCACGCGATTGAGTCGCATCAGCGCATCCTCGTCGTGCCGCACGCGAACGTCGACCCGGACGGTCTCAGCTCAGCGTTGGCGTGCTTCAACGTGTTCACGGCGCTCGGGAAGGATGTGACGGTCATTTGTCCCGATACGAAGCCAGAGTCGCTGAAGTTCCTCCCGGGCTTCGAGAAGTTCGAGCAAGATCTCCAGGAATCGCAGGATTTCGTCATCACGATCAATCTCGAGAGTGGCGTGGAGGTGGATAAGCTTCGCTACAACGTTGAGGACCAGCGCGTGAACATTATTGTCATTCCGAAGAAGGGTCGTATTCAGAGCCGGCAGATTTCTCTGTCGGAAGGTGATAGCAAATACGATCTCATCGTCGCGGTCGACACGGCCGACCTGCCGCTCATGGGGTCTCTGTACACGCAGCACGTCGATCTCTTCAGCTCTATCCCGATTCTGAATATCGACCATCATATTTCGAACACCCAGTACGGGCAGCTGCAGCTCATCGATCCAACATGCGCGAGTGCGACGGAGGTGCTCTACAACTGGTTCCAGAACGTTCCTGTGATGCGGGAGAAGATCACCCCGGATCTTGCAACGCTCCTCCTGACGGGGCTTATTACGGATACGCGCAGCTTCCAGAATCCGAATACGACGCCGCGCTCGCTCGAAGTGGCAGCGGAACTCCTCGCGCAGGGCGCGCGCCAGCAGGAGATCATCCAGCACATCTACAAGACGAAGCCGCTCTCGACGCTGAAGATCTGGGGTCGCGCACTCAACCGTATCCAGATGGACACGGCCGCGCGGATCGTATGGTCCGCGATCAGTCGTGAGGATCTCGCCGAGATGGACGCGACGAGCAAGGAGACTGCGGGCATCCTCGATGAACTCATCTCGACGATTCCGGACGCCGATGTGTACGTTCTCTTCACGGAAATGGAAGAAGGGGGACTGAAGGCGAGTATGCGTTCAACAGCTGCGATCGATGTCTCGCGCCTTGCGGGTCAGACGTACGGCGGCGGCGGACATGCGAGAGCATCCGGGTTCAAGGTGCCGAAGTTCGAGAATTTCCAGCTGCAGGTCCTCGAGTGTGTGCAAAAATTGAAGGAGGGAATGAAGTCACAGCTCGATGACCCTTCGACAGGCTCAGGGCAGGCTGCGAAGGAGATTCCGATGACGCCAGTGTCGAAGAAGCCGGTTGCGCCAGTGCAGCAGGTCATTCCACCTGCTCCATCGCCAAAACCTGCCGCGAAGCAGCTGGATGTCGTGCAGGCGGTGCGTCCGAACGGCATTTCGACGCAGGGGGACATCGTCCGAAGCGTCTCTGAGAATGCCTAGGCGATTCGGGAATTGTCGGATTCTGGCTTTCGGCTGAAGCGAAACGTTGCTAGGATCACTACGCGCTCCGTGCGCGCTTTCAATGCGTCTTGTTCAGATCGGCAAAATCCTCGGCATGACGGGCCAACAGCTCCGCAAGGAGTTGGAATTGGTCGATTTCGGTATTAAGCCGACGGACCGCGAAGTGCCGGACAATCTTGCAACGGGCATCATCCGCTTCGTTGCGCGCAAACACGGCATCACGATCGACGAGTCGCTGCTCAGTGCACCGCCGATGATGGATGACGAGGAGAAGTCAGAACCAATTGCTGCCGCACCCGTGCAAGAGGCGAAATCAGTTGAGAAGCCGGCAGTCACGGCACCAGAATCGTTGCACGTGCTACGGAAACTCACGCTCGATGACGTCTCACGTGAGGCTGCAGCTCGGCATCGTCCGGCACCATTGCCGCAGCGTTCAGGCGGAGGATACAGGCCGAGGCCGATGCGCGATCGCAAGGAGCGTCGCGAGGAGAAGAAATCGAGCGTGCAGCAGCAGATCAAGAAGAAGGAAGGCGTTGTACCGCTCCCCAGCCAAATTACGGTGAAGGAATTCGCGGAGAAGACGGGGATTCAGGTGCCGCAGGTCGTTGGCGCGCTCCTCAAAAACGGCGTCCTTGCGACGATTACCCAGACCATCGACTACGAAACTGCCGCGATTGTCGCATCGGAACTTGGTGTGCAGGTTGCGCGCGAGCAGCAGGAGGCGAAGGTGGAAGACCTGCTTGCAAAGAACCTCGAGGAACTCATCAAAGACGAACCGGAGAACATGACGGAGCGTCCGCCGATTGTTGTGGTCATGGGCCACGTCGACCATGGCAAGACATCGATCCTCGATGCGATTCGCAAGACGAACGTCGTCGCGGGCGAATCGGGCGGCATCACCCAGCACATCGGTGCGTACCAGGTGCAGCCTGCTGGAAAGAAGATCACGTTCCTCGATACTCCTGGTCACGA
>CAYQJY010000119.1:0-2670 GCA_964418005.1 uncultured Candidatus Peribacteria bacterium | reverse complement strand
GTCGTCGTAAAGAGAAAACAGTGACTTTGATGTTCACCACGACCGACACGTCCGCGAAACTGATGAAGCTGGGAGAGACCGAAACGTTCCGCGCCCTCGATAATAATGATCGAAGCATTTGGGACGTCGATGCCAACTTCAATGACCGACGTCGACACCAAGATATCGGACCGCTTCGCTTTGAAGGCAGCCATGATCGCTTCTTTCTCATCGGCCGGCATCCGACCGTGCAACAGTGCAATGCGTCGATGTGGGAACGCTTCCACCAAGCGTGCGCGCTCCTGCTGCACATTTTTCACTTCGCGAATGTCTTCGGATTCCGATTCTGCAATGAGCGGACAGATGACGAACACTTGTCTTCCCTCTTCGATCTGCGCATCGATGAAGAGTTCAACCGTCCGCCGATCTTTCGGCGATACAACGTTCGTATGGATGTCCTTGCGGTTTTTTGGCTTCGTCTGGAGCACACTGAGGTCATGGTCCCCGTACGCCGTGAGCGCCAGTGTCCGTGGGATCGGTGTAGCTGTCATAGAAAGAAAGTGTGGCGAACCTTTGTCCTTCAGTCGGGCACGCTGCGCAACGCCAAAGCAATGTTGCTCATCAACCACCACCAAGAGCAAATTCATGAATCGCACGGAATCTTCGATGAGTGCGTGTGTGCCGATGACGACGTCGACGGTTCCTGCAGCGAGCGATTGCCGAACTGCATTCTTCTCCAACTGTGTCATCGAGCCGGTAAGCAACTGTACGTTCGGCAGCCTGCGCGAGCGTCCATCCGCTGCAACGGCGTTGTGCCACGTAAGAAGCAATTTTGAAATCGACATCACGTGCTGCCGAGCAAGTACTTCCGTCGGCACCATCAATGCGACTTGCCCACCGTGAGCAATCACATTCGCCATCACTGCGACGGCAACGAGCGTCTTCCCCGAACCGACATCACCTTCGAGCAAGCGCGACATCGGCCGATCACTCTCCATGTCCTTCAGAATTTCATAAATCGCGATCTTCTGATCGTCCGTCGGTGTGAACTGCAGTGACGAGAAGAAACTCTTGATCAGCGTTGCATCCATCGGGATCTTCAACCGATCCTGGGCTGCCGATTGCCATGCTTTACGCCGTTCTAGAGCATCTTGCTGCACACCAAGCATTTCCTCGAATGCGATGCGTTCACGCGCCCGCTCGACCATCGCCGGATCGTCCGGAAAGTGTAATGCCTCAATCGCTTCGCTCCTGCTCATCAGCTTTTCCTCCACAAGCACGTGATCCGGAATCGTCTCGGGAATCTCTTTGATTGCTGGCCGTACGAGCGCGATCTTCTCGCGTAGCCATTTGCTATTGATAATGTCGTGCTGCGGATAGAGCGGAACGAGACGACCTGCATGTAACAACGGACGAGATCCTGCGACTTCAAATGTCGGACTTGCCATCTGTAACCGCACGCCAACTTCTTTCAACTTTCCCGTGAGCACGACTTCGCTTCCCTCTGGGAGCATCCGCTTGATGTGTGGCTGATTGAACCACGTCACCTCGCACGTATCGCCAACTGTGTCTACGAAGGTCGTCTTGAGCAAACTCTTCCCACCGCGGAGCCGTGTGAACTTCATCGTGCCGATGCTTCCACGCACGGTCACCTTCTCTCCAATCGGACACTCTGCGAGCGTACGAACCTGACTGAGATCTTCGTGGCCGCGCGGCAAATACTGCAACAAATCGAGCACCGTACGAATCCCCATCCCTTCGAGCGCGTCGATATACGCCTGCGTCGTGTGCAGGAGCGGAACGGTGAGGCGGCTCGAGCCTTTCATGGCCCGATTATACCTTTATAACCGACCCATCACCGACTCCAAAAACTCCTGATCCTTCGGTGCACCCAGCATTCCAACGGCATCCCTGGGCATCACCCACCGGGCATCGAGAATGCGTGGATCTGCCGGGTGAAGCTCTTTATCGCGCGTCGTGAAGAGAAATACCGTTATCCGCTTCAGTCGCGTACGGTCTTCTGCGCCCGTCGCATCGAGAGGATAGCGCGTGTAGCTCCCGAGCGTTTCGACAGTCGTAAGGTCCGTAATGCCGGTTTCCTCCATAATCTCGCGTCGAGCAGCACTCTCATAACTCTCACCATCTTCCACTCCCCCTTTGGGGAGCGACCACGAACCGCTGCGTTGGCACACGATTGCCATAAGCCCTTCTCGATTCAGCACGACGCCTCCCGCCGAGCTCTCGTACAGCATGTGGGGAATGGCCTGACATTGTCTCGTCACAGCGTGTGCCATGTACAGTCAGCCTGTCACTGAGACTCCCTTGCCGCAAGGTGGTAGAATAACGCTATGGCTGATCTCTCTTCCCTCTACAACGAACACAAGCATTTGCCCGAAGATGCGCAAAAACAGGCTGGAAAAGCGATTGCGGGCAATATGAAGCTGGAGATTGAAGCGTTTCTGAATACGCTTCTGGACCTCCTGAAGAAAAAGGAAATCGATCCGGGAAATCCAAAATCGTTCCTGAATATGGCTGTATACGAGAAGCTCAAAAGCACAGACCAGATCGATCTCGCGCTCATCAACCTGGGGCACATGCTCGAAGACGTGATCGAATTCCGGCTCTCGAAGCTCACGCCCGACAGTTCGCCGCAACTCGAGACGATGATCGCCGGGCTGCTGCAGACGAAAA
>CAYQJY010000118.1:0-2786 GCA_964418005.1 uncultured Candidatus Peribacteria bacterium | reverse complement strand
ACCAGGATGGCTCCGTCCATCTGGGCGGCGCCCGTGATCATGTTCTTCACGTAATCGGCGTGACCCGGACAGTCGACGTGCGCGTAGTGGCGCTTCGCGGATTCGTATTCGACGTGAGCGGTGTTGATCGTAATACCGCGCTCGCGCTCTTCTGGAGCGTTGTCGATCTGCGAGTAATCTTTCTTCTCTCCTTCCGGTGAGAAGTTGATGGAGAGTGCAGCAGTGAGCGTTGTTTTACCGTGGTCGACGTGGCCGATGGTGCCCACGTTGACGTGCGGCTTGCTGCGGACGAACTTCTTGGCGTCTGCCATAGAGAAGGAAGGGAAAGGAAGAGAAAAATGCGAATGGAGAGGGAGAGACCCCTCAAAAGCTGGGATAGTCTAGGGAATGGCCTATCCGAGGTCAATAACAAAACATCCCCGGGGATCTGACCACCCGGGGATGCTGTTTTTGGCTTTTGTTAGCTCCTGTAGGCCGTCGAACGGATGACCGTATCGCCGTATTCAATCCACTGCCATGCGCTTGCATCCGTGTCTTTATCGACCCACTGGAAGTGGCTTTCGTTTACTCCGAAGGTAAAGTTCCGCCATATCTCCGAGAAGTTGGTGAAGGAGATTTGGAGAGCTGAGTTCTGTGAGGAGGAGACTTTCGAGTTTCGGATATCGGCTTCGAGCACGAATGTGTTCGATTCACCAGATTCGAGCTGCGTATCCATGCCGACGAGGTCGAACGAGCCGCAGTAGATGAAGAATGGCTGACTGGTGCCTGTGATCATACCGCTCGAGACAGTCGTTCCGTTCGAAAGCTTCTGTACGCATGTCACCTTATTCGAGGAGTCGGCTTTGTTATAGAACTTGAAACCTTCGATAGCCATCTGCACGTTCGGAGCCGTGACGTTGAAGATGATATCGTCCAGAACGGCCCTATTCAGTCCGTTGAGCGTGTTCACGTTGCTGGCAGCTGTGAACTTGAATTGACCGACTGGTGAGATACCCGTCGGGACGTTCGTGCCGTCGGCATCGGGGTTGGCGTTCGTGATTTCCGTAATTTTCGAGAATACGATGAGGTTCTTATTGCCCACAATGTTTGCGTTGGCAGCCGGTGTTTCGGTACCGATGAAGACTTCACCTTCGGCAATGCCGTCGCCGTCGTTGGCGAGCAGGTTGTTGCTCGAGGTTCCGCCGCGTGCGCGGACGGCGCCGCGGCCCGTGGCGTTGTCGGAGATCGCGAGTCCAGAGATACTTGCGGTGAATTGCTGTCCGCGAATCGCTCCTTGTTCATCGGATTTTATGCGTGGCCTCACGAGCACATCAACACTGCTTCCTTCTGGAATCACGAGCTGGCGGTTTTCCATGTTTGCACAGAACGTGCCGGCCGGAACTTGGTCCGAGCCGCAGCCTGAGATTGTGGCCATGGCGAAGGGCGTTGTTGAACCATCGACGTAGAGTTCATAGCGATCGACAGATGACGGGCCCGGGATTTGTAGGTCCGTGACGTCGACGTCCTCGCTTTCTGCGCGCATCTGTACGCGCAGGACAGTCTCGCCGAGTGTGCCACCGAGCAACTGCCTGGAGCGTGTGGGCGTGGAATCGAGCGTGACGAATAGACTACCTTGGCTGACGAGTGTAAACAGTTTTGAGGGCACCGTCGTGACGTGGATTTGGCAGGCAGTCGTCGCGCACGTGCCGTTCGTCTTGATACCAACGAGGTCATCGCCAGACGGATGCCCCTCTGCTCCGATGTAGTTTGCGGTGGTCGTTGCGAGTTCGAGCTGAAGTGCGTTGTCTGTCAGGCTCGATGCGATGTCGGCGTGGATTTCGAAGAGAACGGATCTGTCGGACGGAACGATCCAACCTCCACCGATGAGATTGTTGAAGGTGATAAGGTTGTTTTGGACGGAGACGCCGCTCTGTCTGATCGTGTCGACGACGCCATCGCCGTCGGTATCGACCCAGAGCGTGTAGTCCTGACCGTTGAGCGGGCTACCAGCCGCAGCGCGAGCGATGATTTGTGTGAGGAGAGTGCCCTCGAATCCGAAGCCGGCCTGTCCGGAGCGCGCTTCGAAGCGGAGCAGATTCACGTTCTTTTGGTTCCTCACAGCCGTGTCGGTCGTGCCAATGCTCTTCACAGCGACGCTCAGGAGAGCTTCACCGGTCGGGACGCAGCGGACACACTGGCCTTGGCACGACGTGGTGCCGCAGCCTCCGCTTATTTCGTGTCTCGTGCCCGGACCGCAGTGGATGGGGAGTTCGTGGCATTGGTAGTCCAATATGGTCTTCGTACAGGTGGAACCGCCTTCACATACGAGAGGTGCATCGGTGCATGCCTTGCCGGTCACCGCGATCGGGCCACCGCAAATGTTACCGTTGTTGCCATGACAGAGCTTGATCTTTGTGCCGGTTGTGACGTTCTTGAAGTTGGCGAGAGGCGCCGTGTACGACGTCTTCTTCGGATCGATCTGATCGTTGAGGAGAACGTCATACGCCGTTTCGGATGTGACGTGCAGGCCGATATCCTTCATCCCCTCCGTCTTATACGAGAGGGTGACGTTGGACACGTTATTGTCGCACGAGATGACTGCGCTTTTAAGTTCTATCTTCTGGGGCTGCGCCTGCTTACAGCGGAGGTAAGTCACGATAGTGACGACGTCGAGGTTATCAACCGATTCTTGGCCGCTTTCGTTTCGGGTTCCTTGCACGTTGTAGTACGTATTTGTGCTTGGGTTCGTCATAGGCAGCGTATTCGTTCCGCCACTCTCGCCGATCTCGCGAAATTTGCCGATCATA
>CAYQJY010000117.1:0-2834 GCA_964418005.1 uncultured Candidatus Peribacteria bacterium | reverse complement strand
ACTCATGACGTTCTCGTTGAACGCCTGTGAATATTGCAGTGCAACAGTGACCTGCCCTTCTGGCTGATCTTTCTCGAACGTGATGACGGAACCAATGCGTTCAGCGCCTTCGTTCAGATGTGACACATATGCACCGATGCCCCCCTCGAACGAGAAACGATAGAGCCGTGGGAATGCTTCGTCGGCCGCAGGGCGCTTCTTCCGAGCGTCCATCACACCAATCGTGATACCCGGCGTGAGGTAGGCCTGTTGGCGGAAGCGCGTAAGGATCGTCTCGATGCTGTACTCGGTCGTGTCGAAAATTTCGTCATCGGCCAGGAACGTGATGATCGTTCCGTGCTTGTCGCTCTTGCCCGTTTTCTTCACGGGAGCGACGGGCTTGCCACGGCGATACTCTTGGAAGTGCGACGCACCGTCACGGTGGATCTCGGCCTTCATCACTTTCGAGAGTGCGTTCACCACCGACGAACCGACGCCGTGAAGACCGCCGGAAACTTTGTAGCCGGAGCCTTCGCCACCGAACTTCCCACCAGCATGGAGCGTTGTGAGCACGACCTCGAGCGCAGACTTCTTCGCCGTCTTGTGCATGTCGACCGGGATGCCGCGCCCGTTGTCTTCGACTGAGACGGACCCGTCATCGTTGAGCGTCACGAGAATCGTGTTTGCGTGTCCTGCCATCGCTTCGTCGATCGAGTTGTCGACAATCTCCCACACGAGGTGATGAAGACCGCGAACGTCGGTGGACCCGATGTACATGCCCGGGCGCTTGCGGACGGGCTCGAGTCCCTCGAGGACCTGAATTTGATCTGCGCCGTAGTTCTGCTTGTCTGCCATAACCCACACATTCTAGAGGGTAGAACGCCGTTTTTCACGCACAAAGAAGCCTAAAACGCAGGATTGGCTTTGACAAAAATCCACAAAAATTGAGTGAAATACACCATGAAAATGGCTTGAGACAAACGGAAAAAGAGCACGCATATCGCATGGAATCCGACGATGGTTTCCTCACATGTTGCTGTAGAACTTCTTCTTGCGGTTTACCGCACGAAACTCTTCGCGCTTGAGGGCGCGCTTGCGCTGGAGGCGCTTGCTCGTCTTTCGCATATGGATGTTGCGCTCGCGAATGAGTTTCACCAAACCCGACTTCTGCACCTGCTGCTTGAACCGCTGTTGGAGGCGGTCGTTGCTTTCCTCGGGCCGTTTGTGAGCGTGAATTGCCATAGGGCTGCGAGATTGTAGGGACCCCCCGAAGGGGGCGCAAGACGAATTTTGGCCTATTTTCACCGTTAGCGAGCCTTCTCGATGATCTCCAACGCCTTATCGAGCTGCAGATCGCCGGCATCCGACTGCTCGACGATGATGTCCGGCGTAATACCGACCTCATTAATGGGATGTTCATCGGGCGTCAGCCACTCCGCGATCGTCAATTTCAAACTCGCTTTGTTCGGGAACGGGTACACCGACTGCACTGTCCCCTTTCCGAACGTCGTTGTTCCGACGAGCGTCGCACGCTCGTAATCCTGGAACACGCCAGCAACAATCTCCGCTGCGCTCGCAGTGTTCTCGTTCGTGAGCACCACGAGCGGCACATCATCTGGAACGGAAGGGTCGATACTCGTAAACAAAAACTTCGTTTGGTATCGATCGCGCGTGTTGAGCACGAGCGTCCTGCGAGGGAAGAATTCACCCACGACAGGATCGACACCGCCGAGGAACCCGCCGGGGTTGTTGCGAAGATCGATGATGATGCCGACGGGATCTTCCTCGAGAACCTCATCGAACATCTGATCTGCACCGTCGACCAAATGCGTTCCGAACTGTGAAATCTTGATGATCGCGACGTTATTTCGCATCTCGACTTTCGTATCAGGAACGTCGATTTGCGCACGGACCAGATCGAAGAAGAGTTCCTTTCCGTCGCGTTTTACCCCGACACGCACGGGAGTCCCTTTGGGTCCGCGAATACGCTTGATCACCTCCGCGAGCGTCATGTCTTCTGCGCGACGCTTGTTCACGGTGATAATACGATCACCAGGCTTGAGACCCGCCCTCTCCGCCGGTGACCCCTCGAACACGGACAGAATTTCGAGGTGCCGATCGTCGAGATGCACCCCGATGCCGAAGAATTTCCCATCAAGCTGATCGTGAAACTCTTTCGTCTCCTGTGCATCGAATACAACGGTATATGGATCGCCCATGCTCTCGACGTACGCCTGTGCCGTCGCTCCCGTCGCCGTCGTCAATTTCTCAGGATAGAGATACATGTCGCGCAGAACCTGTTTCACTTGATCGCGAAACTTCGCACTATTGAACTCAACAACTCCACGGCGCTTGCCTGTGGTCTTCACTGTCTGAATTTTCTTTTCTCCCGCGTCGGTCGACGCTCGTGTTAAAAGATTTCGTGCTTCCTTTCCGCGAAGAAAACTCTTCGTCCCAAAGACATTGTGTCGAAGGGGCGAAATCCACTTTCGATTCACCGCGAGGCGAACGGCTGCGTCGAGCGACGTTCCCGCTTCGACGTCCCGGAACGATAGTACGGCGCCTGTACTCTCCCATTTGCGCAAGTCCGCTACGAGACGGACGGCTTCGCCGCGGGTGATAGCAGCGGAGAGATCGGGCTGCGTACCGAATGCCTCGAATGCGCCTTCGAGATCGGCGCTGCGAACGTACGGGCGAATATCCTCCGCGTATTCTTCGTACAACCCATCGTCCACATTGAAATCGACCGTCACACCCAGCACAACGACACTCGCCTTCAAGAATTCCGCCTTCGTGACAAGGCGATTCCCCTCAACACCGAGGGCCGCCTCTACGACGTGATCCTCCGCGACGTT
>CAYQJY010000116.1:0-2927 GCA_964418005.1 uncultured Candidatus Peribacteria bacterium | reverse complement strand
AGATGACCAGAGACAAAATATTGAACGTCAACTGATCGCCGATGATTCTGTCACTCCTGCCGAACTTTGGGATTTTCTCACAGGTTGTCATGTTTCCGATGACGTGCGTCGTCGAATTACATTGGAATTAAACAGTGAGGATTCCGTTGTCTCTCGCATTCTTCAAGAAAGACATGAACGATCACAGGCTTTGGTGTCGGGAAATTTTTCCATTCCTTCTCCCAGCGTCACACTGCAATCTAATGAAACACTCTATGATAGATTCTTAGCACTTCATCTAGAAAAGAGAAGGCGCTGACAAGAGAGGCTTCGCCGGCACGCCGTAGTCCCTGCACAACATACACACATACAAACCAGCAGCGGCCGATCCTGGCCGCGGTCCATATTGTTGTCTCTTTCTTTTTGCCCCGCGCCCGCGATGGGGCGCTGCTGGATATAATTGTTTGTTGTTTTACGTTCTATTCGGCGGGACGCCGTAGTACTTGAATAGGAACGCTGACATCTCTTTGAAAAGCGGAGCGGCGGCAGTGGCGCCGTGGATAGAACCTTTCGGTCGATCGATCTTCACGAGAATGATGAATCGCGATTGTGGCGAGGGGTCATAGCCCATGAACGACGCAATCGTAGAGCCTGTGCCTGTTTCATACTTACCACCCGGGCCGGCGATCTGTGACGTACCGGTCTTGGCTGCAACAGTGTAGCCATCAGGACGTCCCGCCTTCGCGAAGCCGCGTTCGGCAGAGCTTACAAGCATCGCAGTGAGCGTCTCTGCCGTGTGGGCGGTGATGACTTGATCGACAACCGTCGACTCGGTGTATTCCACCGATCCGTCGGGGTGAACGATGCGGTCGATGATCGTCGGCTTCATCAACTTGCCACCGTTCGCGAGCGCCGCGCTCGCGACGATCATCTGGAGGGGGGTCGTCGACACACCTTGTCCGAACGACGCGGTTGCGAGCAGTGATGCGCTCCACTTGTTCGTCGGACTCCAGTGGTGCAGCTCACCCGCCAACTCGTCCTCAAGTTCGATGCCTGTGATGTGGCCGAATCCAAAGCGTTCGAGCATGCGTGAGAAGAGCTTCGCACCAAGCTTTCCAGACACATCCGTCATGCAGGTGTTGATCGAGTATTCGATACAGTTCGTCATCGTCACAAGCCCGAAGTGGAGTCCATCGTTGTTATCGATCGGGTAGTTGTCGATCGTAAGCAATCCGACGTCGTCATAGGTGTCGCTCGGTGTCACTTCACCCTGGTCGATCGCAATCGCCATCGTGATCGGCTTCATGACGGAGCCTGGTTCGTAGATTTCCTGGATCGTGCGATTCAAGTACGCACCGACACCGATGTTGTTCTTGTACTTCAACCACGTACCACTGAGCGTGGTCGGGAACAGTTCATGGCGGAAGTGTTCACCGACGTAGAGGTAGTACCGAGCGAGGTCATGGAGATCGTGACGCGTCTCAAGTTCCGTGAGATCCTGCTGAATTTTGTCAGGCAATGTCGCACGGCCTTCGGGCGTGAAGACGTTCCGTTGGTAGTCGCGCACGATACGGATGTTCGTCGAGGGCTCGTAAATCTCGACGACAATATCCTTCTCTTTTGTCGGCTCAAGATGGATCGGTTCCTGCTCATACACGCCTGCATACTCACCACGGTCGAAGAGGGGAGCATTCGCCATCGCGAGCACACGGCCCGTGAGGGGATCCATGACGATCAGCTGGGCACTCTCCGCGTTGTAGCGCGTAAGACCGTTCTGCAGAATGCGCTCCGCTTCTTTCTGAATGAACGGGTCGATTGTGAGGACAATCGTGTCGCCGTCCTTCGGATCGACGATGGTCTGGTCTGAGGTCAAAATTTGTCCACCGAGCGGAACCCTGACCGTACTAATGAGACCTTCCCGTCCGCGCAACTGCGCGTCATACGTGCGCTCAACGCCATACTGCGCCTCCTGGTTGACGTTCATGAACCCGACGACGTGCGATGCGATCGTTGAATCGGGATAGAACCTCCAATGCTCAGAAATGAGGGCGATACCACCGAGCGGATCAAGGATTCTCTCCGCTTCCGCAGGGGACGCAGCATCGGAGCGCTTCTTATTTGTTTCTTTCAGCGAAGCGAGCTTTCGCTGCTTGATTTGTAGACTCAATTCCGGTGGCAGCTGTCGCATGACCGCGACGTAGCGCAGCGGGCGACTCTTGAGGATTGATCGAAGACGATCCGGATCGTCTTGCAATGTCGACGAGAGCGAACGAAGGATGGAGCTGAGGCGCGACTGATTGAGTTCCTCGGGATTCGCCCAAATGAGGCTCGACTCTTCATTCACCTCGATGCCGGGAATCCGCAGGTCTAACACCGCTTTCATTTCGATCTTCGTCGCGCCGTACTTAATCGGCGCAAAGGTCACGCGCTTTTCCGACACGCGACGCTCGATGTCGCGCGCAAACAGGCGACGCGCCTCCGTCAAGTCGACATGCACCGGCTGTGGAGCGGCATCACCGAGTTTGAAAGGTAATGGCTCGAAAATCGGACCGGACGCGATTTTCTTCAGTGTCGCAAGTGGATCGTAGGCCGGCGTGTACGGTGAGGTCGCGAACGTGATGAGCTCACGTGGGCACCCCTCTCCACCGAGTGAACACTCCTCGTGCATTTGCGGCGTTAGAAGAATGTCGGCGAGTGTCTCGGAGACGAGTGTCGGGTTATCCGTACTGACTGGATCGACGTAGACGAGGTCGAGTGTTGTATTCGTCGCAAGGATCGAGGTCTCGTTCGTCTTGCTGTTGAGAGTGCGCACTTCGCCGCGCTGCGCAGGGAGCGTAACACCACCGAAGTGCTGCTCCTGCGCCGCCTCCGCGTACGCCGTACGCTTCACCACCTGCAGCTCGAGGAGACGCGACACAATGAGCAATCCGAACACCAAAAAGAAGCCG
>CAYQJY010000115.1:0-2941 GCA_964418005.1 uncultured Candidatus Peribacteria bacterium | reverse complement strand
CACTGGCTACTCATGTTGCGGGTTGGACGTGATACTTTGGATCGAGCGATTCGATTTCCTTCGACCATGCCGCAAGATCAAAACGTTCGTCATGCTCGATCGTGACCTTCTTCGTCGACATGTCGACGTCGACGGACTGCACGGACGGATTCTCGCTGCTGACGTCTTTAATGAGCGCGCTGCATCCTTCGCAGTGGATGCCGGGAATGGAAACTGTTGTGATCATGAGTGAGGGGAATCAAATAACGGTGAATGTGCCGCGGACCATGCCCATCGAACACATGAATGCGAGCGTGCCCTTCTTCGGTGCGGTGAATTGAATGACGTTGATGCCTCGCGTGAGTACCTGCGATACGTTGAGGTCGGGGATGGTGATGACACTCGTGCATCCGGATGCGGCCGTGCCATCGACAAGCCAGCGGACGGGGATACCCGCTGTAATCGTGATTGCGCTTGGTTCGTACCCATTACTGGTCACCGCCATAGCGACTTCCTGGACGCCTTTTCGTGCGATAGGGGCGGCTGTGGGTGTGTTTGCAGTTTGCCCCGTGGAGAGTCCGGTGAGCGCTAGGCCCGTTTGGAGGTTGAAGATGGCCAGCACAAAGACGACAACCCCCGCGAAGTGAAGGAATGAGCGGGAAAACGTTCCTTTGAGGGTTGCGCTCAGCGCGCCGATACCAAGGAGAAAAGGCAGCGTGCCTAAGGAGAACGTGAACATAATTGCTGCGCCTGACGCTGCGCTGCCCGAGGCGAGTGCTACAAGCTGGAGTGACTGCGTAAATCCACACGGCAAGAAGAATGTCAGGGCTCCAAGGAGTGCGGGTGCTGCGGGGTGATCGCTGTCGGAGAGGTTTGCGATACGCCGCGCGATACCCTTGGGCATGCGGATATTCCTCGGGAGGAGATGCAGGATACTCAACGCGAAGAGGATCATGACGACGGCTACCACGATGTTCACGTAGCCGGTCGTGCGGGCGCTCAGTGAGAGTGATTGGCCGAGCATCCCGACTGCGCCCCCGAGGACGAAGTACGATGCGAGGCGTCCAAGGTTGAAAAACAGGATGGGGCGGAATTTCTGTGCAGGCGTTTCGGCCGCATGCAGCTCGTTGTGTTTTGCGGAAACGGCAAGGAGGAGGCCTCCTGTCACTGCCATGCAGCTGCTGGCTCCGGCAACCAGGCCGATGACGAGGACCGCGCCGAGCGAGAAGACTTCCGTCGTAGACGGAGCAAGCGCTGAGAGGTCGAAGCGCCGGAGCAGGAAATACCCGCCGATGATGATCATGATCGAGATGGCGATGTCTCTCCAGAGGGCTTGGTTTTCCGCATCACCGAGCGAGTAGCCAGCCTGTTCGACGGCGCGCTGGATGGCGGCATCATCGGGAGGATGACGGGGATCCGTCGTGATGACGGCTTCGCCCGTTGCGTGATGGGCATCGACGGAGAGGATGCCTGGAATTTTCGAGAGTTTTCGTTCAACCATCATGTCACAGCTCGCGCAGTGCATGCCCTGGATGCAGATGGTCCTGTGTTGCAGGTTCGATTCGTGGGACATGTGAGAAGAGAATACAAGTAAAGACCGTGAAAACGGTACGACTGTACAGATTCTTCAATTCCTCAGCACGATCGTTTGGACATGGATACATTGGCCCGGTGGCGCTGTCGATATCGGCGTAGGGGTTTCATTCTCGAGGGAACATTCGATGACGTCTGGTGTCGTCGGAAGGACGAGGGCCAGTGCTCCATCTGTGGAAAGCGAGATTTGGAGAGGAAGCGCATGTGTGAAGCAGTGTTCACCGTCACAAGGCATTCCTTCAGCATTGTTGGAATGGTTCTGATGAGACGTCATTGCTGTCATACCGTGGTTCACTGCGTGCATGTCGGGTATTTCCTTAGCCATGGCCATTGGCATCATGCAGAGGTTCCCGAGTGCCAACTGGAGAACGAAGGTTCCGATGGTGAAAGTGGATACTTTCATGGAGAGCAGTATAACACGACAAACGGCCATATTGCTTTTATGTCCGCCAAGAGCAAAACTGGTTTGTAATGGTACTTTCGAAGAAATCAACACGGACAAAGGAGCTATCCACTCATGGAGCATCTCCCGATTTCGACTATGTCGAGCAGCATGCCTGCTACCTCGATTCCGCCTGTCAGACACTGAGGCCACAATCAGTGATCGATGCGGAAATAGAGTACTACTATCGATACAATGCCTGCGGAGGAAGGGTGAAGTATCGATGGGGCACGATGGTCGATGAAAAAGTGAACGAGGCGCGGCAATTGCTGTTGCGGTACTCCGGCAAGCGGGAGAGCGAGTACTGTGTCGCTTTCACGCTCAATACTACCTATGGCATTAATCTTGTGTTGCACCAGCTGCGATCAAGAGAGTTCTCTCGCATCGTCACCTCGGACATTGAGCACAACTCGGTGAACCTTCCATCGATGACGTGGGCGAAGCGACAGAACGCACAACGTGAAATCCTGCGACGCGCGGAGGACGGAAGCGTCCTCTACAAACCGACAGATCTGGAGAAGAGCGTTGTACTCATCAATTCGATGTCGAATATCGATGGCCGCACATCACAAAACTTGAAGCAGCTCGCGGACCAGGCGCACGAACAAGGAGGGATTCTCCTCGTGGATGCGGCGCAGGGTTTTGCCCACGATGTTGAACGGTTACATGACTTGGATTTCGATGCAGCCTTCGGATCTGGCCACAAAATGTACGGTCCTTCTATTGGCTTCATTGTCATCAAGCGTTCTCTCCTCGATCACCTCGATCCTTTTTTCATCGGAGGCGGAACCGTGACGGATGCACAGCGTGAGAGCTATTCCCTCCTGCGACAGGGGGATGAAGCGTATGCCGTGCTCGAAGCCGGTTTGCAGAACTGGGGCGGTATCCTTGGACTTGGGGAAGCCGTTCGTTGGCTTGATACGCAGC
>CAYQJY010000114.1:0-2948 GCA_964418005.1 uncultured Candidatus Peribacteria bacterium | reverse complement strand
GTTGCCGCATGAGACGGTTGGAGTCGGAGGAGTTGGGGGGAGAGTTGTTGTTTGAAGGTCGGAGCCGAGCTTATCGAGGTAGGCGAATGCGACTTTATCCATATCATCGATACTCCAGAATGTGGCGGGTAATTGCGGGAACTGTACCCAAATCACCTTCGAGCCTTTGAACCAAACATAACTGCGGAAGTTTCTATTCGTGTCCTGTGTGAATTCACGTGGTCCCCAGACGTAGTAGGCCTTCCCGTTGTACGATCGTGCCTCTGCGCCGCCACCGAATTCGGCAACGAATTGAGCGTTCGTAAATGCTGTCGGGTGATTCTCAACAGTCACGAGGCCACCAGCGCCTTGTATTGCGTCATGATGGTAGAAGCCAACATTCTGCTTACAATCCGAATGCCCGAAGGCAGTGCAACGGGTAGCAGCCGATTCCTTGTCGTACAAGAAGTGTCCGATCGTAGATTTGATGATGTCGCTCTCTGTGGCAGGTGGAACTCCCTGTTTGCAGGCTCCATCACTACAGCCGTTTGCGCAGGTGATGCGTTGCTGTTCGATGTAGTACGTGTTCGAGCAGACGTGTTCGAGGACAGTCTGCGCATCAATACAGGTATCTTTGCCACCCGTGCGGATGCGTGCGTCGCCGCCGCCGGCGTTGACCGTACGGAAACCGAAGGTGTGACCGACGGTTTCACCGACAGCACCGCCGTCGGGGTCGTTACAGGCGCGGTAGTCCGCGATACAGGTGGCTGTCTGTTGATCCCAGTAGTACGACTGGTTTGCGAGACAGTCATTCATGTTCAGTCCCTGCGGTCCGGTCGGTGCTACTCCACCGCCTTCCTTCACCGCCATCACGGCGTCGGCCAGCGTCGTAGCGTTTGTTCCCGGAACGACGGCGACCGTGATCGTTTCACCCTTCGCGATGGTGAGCGTTCCCAGGTATTTCCATTTGAAATCTTTGTAGGAGGCGTCGTTTGGTTTCTGCGTCACATCCACGATGACCTTGTTGTACGTTCCCATCGCGGACGTCGAGAGGCGGAATTCCACATCCTTTGCCCAGTTGACCGCCGCAGGGTACGTTGTGTAGAGGCGATAGGTCCCAACTTCCAGATCCCTCAGGTTCCACTGCGCCATAGCGGATACACCGGGTTGCGCGAACGGCGAGTAGTAGGCGAGAGTCTTATTGAAGGCATCGGCATATGCCGTCGAGGTGTTGAACGCCCCGGCGACAGTGAAAGCCCCAGCATCCTTGTCGTCCACGACTTGCGCCGGCTCAACGGTGACGAGCTGGGCGAGTGTCTGGTACCCGACGGTGACGCCGAGGCTACAGAGCGACAAGCAGAATGCGGCCATGAGAAGCCGCGTACGCACGATAGTACCCATAGGAAGAGTTGGTAGGGATGTGGGTGTTACTCGCACATAATACAACATTTTTATGTTTTTAGCAATGCCTCACCTACGCCCGCTTCGGCGGGCTTCGCCGGGCCTTTACTACTCGGCTAGCACTCCACCTTGCTGCAGTTCGACCATCTCGCGGTAGAGCGCGTTCGTCTTCACCAATTCGTCGTGGGGAGCGATCGCTTGCAGTTTTCCTTTCTCGAGGAGCGCGATACGGTCGACGCTGCGGACGGTCGAGAGGCGATGGGCGATGATGATTGCGGTGCGACCTTCGATGAGTTCTTGAATGCCCTGCTGCACGGCGCGTTCGGTGATCGAGTCGAGCGCGCTCGTCGCTTCGTCGAGAATGACGATCGAGGGATTTTTAAGAATGGCACGCGCGATCGCGATGCGCTGACGCTCGCCTCCGCTCAAGCGGATACCGCGTTCACCGATGCTCGTTTGATACTTTTTCGGAAACGCGCTGATGAACTCGTGCGCTTGTGCGCGCTTCGCCGCCTCTTCCACTTCGTTGTCGGTCGCCGTGGGGCGCATGTAGCGGATATTCTCGAGGATCGTGTCGTTGAAGAGGACGTTTTCCTGCAGCACTAAGCCGATTTGTTGTCGCCACCACTGCGGGTCCAGGTCGCGTACGTCGATACCGTCGATGGTGATTTTTCCATCCGTCACATCGTAGAAACGGTTGAGAAGCATCGCCATTGTCGATTTCCCTGCGCCACTATGTCCGACGAACGCAATGTGCTCACCGGACGTGATACTGAGGCTGATGTCATTGATCGCGCCGAGTTCGCCGTATGAGAACGACACGTGATCGAGTGTGATGTTGCCTTTCACCAATGCTGGGACGATCGGATTCGTTGATGGGAGCACGTGTACGGGTTGGCGCATCAGTTCCTCGCCGATCTTCAGCTTACTCATTTTTTCACTGAGCCACGGAGCCATGTTCTCGATCATCTGTAGCGGCACCACCATGCGGAAGAAGGAGAACTGGAAGAAGAACACGTCTCCCAAGGAAATCTGCTCCTTCGCCATGAGGTAGATGCCCGCCCCAGCGAGAACCATACGCATGATGAGGAAGTAATCGAATCCTTCGAGGATCGCCCACGTCCACTCCACGCTCTTGAGCGCGGCGATGCCCTCGCGGTGGATGCCCCTCATGCGTTCCAGTTCGCGCTCCTCGGCACCGCTCGATTTCACCGCAAAAATGTTCGAGATGACGTCGTAGCTGCGTCCGATAGCCTTCACCCACAGTTCGTTGACCTTATCGACATGCTTCCGGACCCAGGTGATGTAGAGGAGCGTCGTCGAGAGGAAGATCGGCATCATGACGATCACGACGATCGTAAGGGGGACGCTCACGCTGAACGCGATCGCACTGAACACGACTGACGTGATGATCGACGGAACGAGTTGCAGGATGAATTGGGACGTAATGTCTGTGATCGCATCTGCTGCGTTGTCGATACGCTTCATGAGCTCGCCGCTCTTCGCTTGCACATGGTGCTCGATGTCGAGCGAGAAGCGGGCGTCGATGCCGGGACGGTTACCTCGGG
>CAYQJY010000113.1:0-2949 GCA_964418005.1 uncultured Candidatus Peribacteria bacterium | reverse complement strand
TTCCCGACTTTCCCCTTCGTTGGAACCTTCGCAGGAGCAGGGGCCTTGAGTGGCTTTCCGGCTCCGCTCGGCTTCGCCGAGACAGGCTTCTTCATCACCTTCGGCGCAACCTTTTTCGGTGCAGCCTTCTTCACCACTTTTTTGACCGCCTTTTTCGGGGCGACCTTTTTTACTTTCTTCGGTGCTGCTTTCTTCACTGGCTTCTTTGCAGCTTTCTTCTTCATCGGTTTCTTGGCCATACGAGTGAGTAGGAAAAAATAGAGAAGCACATGCCCTATCATGGTGAGCGAAGTCGAACCACAAACGAGGCAGTGTCCTCAGCGCTCACAACTCAATCGGTAGCCAGCTGTTGACGGGCGCATTGTAGGCGCAAAAGCAGACCTGTAAAGGTTTTTTAAAGCAGTGTTCACGCTGTCGCCTTCGTCGCAGCCTGTCCTGAGCTCTGACGAAGGGCTCAGGCTGACAGCGCTATTTCCCCGCCTGCTCAAACCGTCCCTCGACTTCCTTCCAATTCGCCACGTTCCAGAACGCCTTCACGTAGTCGGCACGCTTGTTTTGGTACTTGAGGTAGTACGCGTGCTCCCACACGTCGAGACCGAGGAGCGGCGTCTTGCCATCGGTCACCGGATTGTCTTGGTTCGCAGTCGAAACAATCTCGAGCTTCCCGCCATCCGACACCAGCCATGCCCAACCGGAGCCAAAGCGACCGAGTGCAGCCGCCGTGAACTTCTCCTGGAACGTTGCGAACGATCCAAATGCAGCAGCAATCCCCTCTTTCAGTATTCCGGAGGGTTCACCCCCTGCGTTCGGCGCCAAGGTCTGCCAGAAGAGCAGGTGATTGAGGTGCCCACCGCCGTGATTGCGAACAGTCGTACGAATGTCGTCGGGAATCATCTCAAGATCGGCGACGAGCTCTTCGACGGTCTTGTCCGCAAGAGCTGGGTGCTTCGTGAGCGCTTCGTTCAACTTATCGACGTACGTCTGGTGATGCTTCGTGTAGTGGATCTCCATCGTCTTTGCATCGATATGCGGTTCGAGAGCGTCGAATGCGTATGGCAGCGGGAGGAGGGCGTGGGACATGACGAAGAATGTAGTAAGTAGAATGTAGTGTGTAGTATGTCGTATGAACGAACGAACACAGAGGAAATCTGCTAGTCAAAAATCGGCCCTACATACGACGTACCACATACGACATACTGTTCGCATCGAAACCCGCCTGCTGACATTGGCAGAGGACCTGAGTGCCTGGGACACCTTCGTACGGGGAAACCCACAGGGCAGCCTGTGGCAATCGAAGGAGTGGAAGGGCTATCAAGAGGCTCTCGGGCGCCAAACACGCGTCTACGGGGCATTCTCAGGTCAGCAATTAGTCGCTAGCGCACTGGTAGTGATCGACCGAACCGCGGGGAACCTCGCCACGTGGGAGATCCCTCGTGGGCCGATTGGTGACGGCACGGCTGCACTCGCACAGCACATCGTGCACGAAGCCCGATCCGAGCACGCGCTGCTCCTGAAACTCTCCCCCACCGATGATCTCCACCTCGATGGCTTTGCACTCTCTGGTGGGCACACCCAACCCGAGGCGACGCGCATCCTCTCGCTCACGCTCTCGGAGCAGGACCTGCTCGCACAGATGAAACCGAAAGGCCGGTACAACATCCGTCTCGCAGAGCGTCACGACATCGAGATCACGGATGAACCGAACGTCGGCGCATTCCATGCCCTACTCAAACGCACCGGCGCGCGCGACGGATTCGGGATTCATCCGGAGTCCCACTACCGCGCGTTCGTGGAACATGTTCCCGGCGCGTTCTTGTTGCTCGCATACCACGCCAAAACCAGCTCGCGGGAGCCTATTGCTGGCCTCCTGGGCGCGCGTTGGGGGACGACGGGCATCTACTACTACGGAGCATCCGACGAACGCCACAGGGCCCTCATGGCGCCGTATTTGCTTCAATGGGAAGCGATGAAACGCTGCAAGGACGCCGGCTGCACGCACTACGACCTACTCGGCGTCTCCCCGGAAGGCAGTAATGAGAAACACCCATGGGCGGGCATCACGAACTTTAAAGAGAAGTTCGGCGGAGCATTGATGACCTACCCACCGGAGCAACAGATTATCCTGCGGCCGGTGCTGTGGAGGTTGCTGCAGCTGAAACGACGGAGTGTAGGATAAGCGCGCTTTCCGTCACGCCTCCGGCGTCTCTTCGACGAACCTGAAGTAATTGCAGCAATACTCGATCTTTTTGCCGCGATAGGAAAATCTATTCTTATCAAACGAATTCGATACACTGTAACACACTTTCTCGATGTAGTACGTCGATACGCCGATCTCCTGGCCCATGCGGGTTAAATTGGGACGATCGATATGCCCTTTTAGCAATCGATCGATCATGAACGCGACGACGCTCTCAGCCATTTTACGCACATTGGTGTAGCCATGGGCGTGGAAGCCATCTTGCATGACGGCATCGACCATATTGGACTGGAGCGTCAGGACATCTTGATCCTCGATAGATGGAATGAACTTCTGCACATCGATGCCCGGTTGCAGGCCCTCCAGCATAATCGCGAGCAACGCATTGCGTTGATCCTGCGTTAAGGACTCGAGGATGCGCTCGGCTCGGCCCTCTTCTTTTTCCTTTCCTCCGTGCGCGACGCGGAAGACAGCATTGCGGGCGAGGCCAACAATCGCTGCATGCGTAATGGATACACCTTCCTTCGCATCACCCGCCGCCTCTGCAACGACCTCGAGCAAGGAAAGTATGTCGTCCACTTCCTGCTTGGTCGCGCCGGGAATCACTCTCTGTTCATACATAATAATATTTATAGACTAATTTTATTCAGTGTCAATCATTAGGAAGAATCAAAAAAAAAGCCGCCCTGTGAGAAGCCGCTTTTTAGACAGGCCCTACCCTCTCCCGGCATAGAGAATGGGGTTGCGGGAGA
>CAYQJY010000112.1:0-2972 GCA_964418005.1 uncultured Candidatus Peribacteria bacterium | reverse complement strand
GGCAGCGGCCTTTGGAGCCGCCATTCGGGGGTTCGAATCCCTCCTCCCCAGCCAACAGGTACAGGTGTTAATAGACCCTCCTGCCCTAGCAAGAGGGAAATTGGTAGTGGATAGACCCGCTTGCCTTCTTTTCAGTTCACATTTCAAAGCTTACTTGCTTTGTAGCGCAGATGTTCGCGGGCATACTCTTTTCTCCCGCTTTTCCGCTATGTCTGACTTTCATAAATCCCTAGCCATTCTCCGCACGCTTTTTCTCCAATACAGCAGCCGGGATATTGCCACATCCCTTTTTGTTTCCAATCTTTGGCTCCCGAATGTCTCCGCAGTATTGAAGCACCCCTTCCTTATTGGCCTGTTCGCCTCTCTGAAGCCAGAGGAGTTCCAGAAGGAAAATCGCATTCATACCTATGATGATTTCAAGCATTTCATCGAACAGGTGTATGCCGCCTTGCCGTCTTTCCAACAGTTCGAGGATATGATTCCCGAACCTGACTGGGGGGAGGTCCGCTACTATCTTGACGGCGATACGTACAGGATTTTCATCGGAAGTGAATTCTCTAACGTCCACGACCATCTCACGCAATTCGAGTTGGTGCACTGTCTCTATGATACGGAGTACAGGCGCGATGCGTCACGCTCTCCGAAAGAAGAACTGAAATGCTGCTTGAAGCTCCAAAATCATATTTTGAGTCACGTGCAGCCCAACTTTGCATCGGACAACCTCAAGATCCGCCCTGGGCATACTGAAATTCCTGCCGAATCATTCTGGAGGGAGGCTGCAACGTTCTACGAGACGTTCGATATACAAGATTTTCTCAGTGCAGACCAATGCAAGAGGTACAGTATGCCACTCGGCAGCTTCGATCCATCCGGCCTAGAACCCGGCGCTCTTTTCGATGCATTCCATGAAGGAACGCTGCTTCCCGCCTACGCAATCCAAGAAGGCGAACAATACTTTCCTATTTTACCACGCAGATACAGTGGTGTGCTGATCGAGCAGTGGAAAGACGTATTCATCGAGCACGGAGACAGACTTTTGCCGAAAGGGAAGCCATTAGAGTCCGACATCGGCAAGGCACTTCACAATTTCATCGAGCAGCGCTTGGGAGGTGGCCAGATTTACTCGCAGGTCAGCATACCTCGTGCTGATGACAGCGCACATAATTTGATCTTCTCAACAGCGTTTCAGGCAAAAAATCGCCTGATGCTTCTCTACGTCCTGCCACCATTTGCGCCGGATCATGTCCCAATCGACGAACTTAAAGCCCTGACCGCGAAGCTGGAAGAAGGGATGGAACTACTGAGAAAGAACCCATCTCGGCTCATTCTTCGTGAGCAGAAGCAAATCGTTCAGTTCCAGCGAAGTGACGACGGTGACGAGCAGCTCAAGCCTGAGATATTTGTTGTGATTCCTCAGGTATCCACCGGATGGTACCGCGTCGAGATTGCGCCCCCCGGTGAATTCTTCGGCATGGATGAATTTCTTATGGTCGTTGATGAGCTTGGCAGCGTCTCCGAA
Organism: uncultured Candidatus Peribacteria bacterium; assembly: GCA_964418005.1. Classification (GTDB taxonomy): domain Bacteria; phylum Patescibacteriota; class Gracilibacteria; order Peribacterales; family Peribacteraceae; genus DALYDP01. The sequence continues at coordinate 1,453 of CAYQJY010000112.1, read as the reverse complement.
CTCGCAGCTTATGCTGAATTTTTGGAACAGCAGACGAACGCTATTTTCCCTGTTGTGAATTCCAAGGCCGATATCTTTTCGGCCTATAAGGCAACCCACGGAGTGCTCATTGGTGGAGCCTCCAATCCGAATTTCATCATGCTCGATCCTAATGGCGGTTCCTACTCCCGGTATGAGTCCCTGGCTTGTTTCTGGGCACTCTATCCTTCCGGCGACTTCGGCGAGCCGCGTCATCATACCGTGTCCCAGGTCAGCGGTTCTGCCGTGCGGCTTTCCCTGAGACGAAATAAATTGGAGTTCTCTCTACACTGCAACATCGGCTCTACGTCCGTAATGATCACTGCTCCCTTTCCCGAATTGTCCTTAGAGGAAGGAAAGATCGCAAACTACATCACCGAATGTATCGAGCATGTGCTGTCACGGCTTGCAGATGAACTGAAGGCACATCGCTTCTTTCAGGAAAAGAAGGAATTGCGAATCGTCGTATTCCCAAGTACCTATGTTAAACGGGGTGAAGATATGGATGATCTACAACCTTTGCTTCCGTCCCCCGAATTGTGGCGTATGGATATTTTCCATGCGGAGGCCGGATTCCCTGTTGCCCGGGTTGTCTTTGATGAGGAGAAGATGCGGGAAGGATTTCAGAAAGCCATCAATGCATCTCTCGAGGTGGATCTTGCCATAGATATTCTGAAGCAGCTCGATGCACTTACCCCAGATCCGGGTATGGATGCGATCTTGAGCGTCCTCGAGCAACGGAAAGCCGAAAAGCCGCGCTTCCGCATGAAGGCTTATCGAAAGCCCGCCTCATTCCCAAATTGGGTGAATCCTCTTTCTCCCACCGAGCATGAATACAAACTTGCTCGCAAACGGGTGTCTGAAATCGCAGATGGATTAGGGATTAAGGAGGGTCACTATGAGGGGGAGCAGGCCATTATGCATCTCAACGCTATAAGGGATGTACTGGTAAGAGAGATCGATGCCGAAGTGATGAAGTATGATATTGAGACCGCGATCCCATTCCTTATCGAACGAGCGGATACGCTCGTCAATGAGCGTGAAATGAAGCGCCTAGAACTCGATCTTTCCTTGGAGCATGAAGTCGATTACGACCGTGAGAAGAAATACGCGTCGCAATACGATGATTTTCTGCGCCTACACAAGCATGCTCGTTACTTGATCGAGAAATTCGTGCAGTTGCACCCCCAGGGGAAGAAACTGCTCTATGCGGATGATTTCAAGAAGCTCAGTGCCCTGACCAATTGGCTTCATGTTCTATATGACGCCAGTGACTGCCTGCGCTATCGTGCCTATGCGAATGCGCTCATCTTTGATCATGAGCGCATTGTTGAAGTCGAGTACGGCAAGGAATTGGATGCAAAACAGGAAAAGTATTTGCAGCAGTTAGCAAAAGAAGAGCTGAGGCCATCGGGAAAGGACGCAGATAAGGTGG
>CAYQJY010000111.1:0-2984 GCA_964418005.1 uncultured Candidatus Peribacteria bacterium | reverse complement strand
CGTGGGTTCTATGATTAGCTTCCGCGTGGGGGCCGAAGACGCGGCGATCCTCGCCGCTGAATACAGCCCGGTCTTCAAAGAGCGCGACATCATCAACCTGGGAGTGCGCGAGTTCTACACGAAGATGTCGGTAAACGGCGAACTGCGCGAACCGTTCTCGGGTTTCACGCTCGATATTCCTCCCGTGACCGACGATCACACAAAGGAGATCGTTGAGTGGTCCCGCAAAACCTATTGCACGCCCCGCGCGCAGGTGGAGGAGATGCTCAAGAAATGGGACGAAGCGGCGTCAGAATCACCAAAGAAAGAAGAGAGGGCTGGGGAGGAGGTCTTCGAGGAGCCTCTGATTTGAGGTATGCTAGCCACATGGCCGACAACAATCCCTCCCCCTCGTTCGAACAGAAGCTCAAGGCCCTCACAGAGGGTGTGGGACGCCCTAATTTCGTGCTCTATGGCTGGCAAGAGGAGAATGGCAACGTTCGAGTGAGCTACGCCCTCCACAAAATGAGCCTCAAGGCCGCGCTGCAGTCGATGCTCCACGTGGTGAAGGAGATTATCGATAAATCGCTGAAATGATTTTTCGCGTCCCCATGCGCCGGTTGCTTGGAGGTTCACCCAAAGAACCTTTGCATTGGGGGCTTGAGGCTCTTCCTGCTGCGGCTTTGCTCATAGCGATCCTGCTTCCGTACATCGCAATGCCGCTCGTGTGGGATAGTCGGTATTACCTGCAATGCGTTGAAGATATCATCCAGTCGCCTGGCGTGTTCAGTCAGTACCTCTGCTACGACCATCCGTCGTTCGTGTTCATCATGCCCTTCGCGATGTTCCAAGCGGCGTTTCCTTACTCTCATGTCGCAGTCCACCTCCTCGTGATGGCATGTTCCATCGGTTCAGTTTTTGCGTTTTCTGCGGCGTGTGGGACGCTGATACCCGAAGTAAGACCTTCGACCCGTGCGGTGTGCACGGTATTGTACGCGACGCAGCCGATATTCGTTGCGAACGCAGCCGGTTTTAACCTCGATATTGGTATGGCATCCATGTCGGTTGTTCTTTTGGCGTTCCTTCTCCATCGCAAGGAAGGGTGGGCTGCGATCGTCGGAATCCTGATGGCATTCACGAAGGAAATGGGCATCGTGTATTACGTCGCGGCGGTCATGGCCTACCTGCTCACGGTGGCTCCCTTCAGGCTGCGCAGCCTACGGCTCGATGATGCCATTCGTGCTGCCATACTAGTCGCGCCCGTTGGTATCTTTGCGTTCTACGCTATTATGCTCCATGCCGCTGGCCTGTCGTTTACCGAAAATAATTCATTCAGCTCTGCCGTGTCGATCTTGGCGATGTTCGATCCTTTCGATGCGAGGTTTGTAATGTTGATACAAGAGATATTCCTCTTTCAATTCTCGTGGATTCAAACGATGTTCATCGTGGTCGCTTCATGCATTCTCATGGTTCGGCATCGGAGGAAGTGGTCAATGAACATCGTAGATAATGTCGTCTTTCTCGTGCTTCTCCTTGTGGTCGTGGTGTACTGCATCACGCGATACGTTCCGTATAACAACCCGCGATACATTCTGTTGGCATTACCGCTCACATCATTGCTCTTCGCTGTTCTCGTCGTGCGGATATTCAAATTCGAATGGGCTCGTGTGATTGCCGTACTCGTGGTCATTACGTTCCAGGCGGTGGCGATACATGCAAGCGTCGACCCTGTATCACATCTCATCTTCGGCTCGTTTCCCTTTGGCGAGAGGTCGATGTATCCCCTTGGGCAGTGGGATAGCTGTTGTGGAAGAGGACGCGATCAATTGGCGTACAATCTTGAGCACTTCATGATTGCGTCGCTCCAGGATCGGATCGGGCAAGGCGTACGTCCAACGTCGGATACTTTTTTTGTGACGCACGAACGGGCATGGCTTGGATTTGGCGATGGTTTTGATCCCCGAACTTTCCATCGGAGTATGACGGAGGATGCAGTTCGTCCGCACTATCGTTCGTCGCGCGATGCAGTCGCGGAAGCGCCGGCCGAGTTGTATTTCATTGACTATCCGAATTTCGATTCTGCGGAAGATCTTGCAATGCTCGACACAGCGTACGATAGGAGCGACGAGCGTTGGTATGCAGAATCGGGGTATGCGATTCGTGTGATTCATTTCATGAAAAAGCAAAACAAGCCGCCGGTTGTCGGGACAACTTCATGAATGTACGGCGCTTATGCCAACGCCATCTTCACGAAATACAGACTGGCACCGCTATCGGTATCAAGAATAAAGCGTGCGTCGAGTGTTTGGAGGTCAATGATCGTGCGGCACATGCGAAGAAGCATGCGTGGGGGAAGCGCGACGCCGCCCTCGAGGCATGCGGCGCAGAGACCGGCGGGGTCCTTCGAGCGCAGATACGGTTCGCCCTTTACGGAGACGATCGCACTAATCGACGAATGCATCTCGGAGACGTAGCGTTCGACGTACGGTTCCAACTGTTCCACCGGGAGATCTTGGATCTCTGGAAGAGCCTCGACGATGTCGAGGTCTTTGTGAATTGCATGGGCAACGCAAGCGTCGATGGTCATTGTGTTTTTGGGTGTTTGTGAAATCTTCTCAGTATAGCAGAAAACGGGTGTTTTTTCAATGCCTGGCGGTAGAATGAGCACATGCATTTTCCCTCGTTCGTGCTCCTGGTCTCTGGTCTCTTGGTCTCTTCGTCTGTTTCCGGTCTCCTAGTCTCTTCGTTCGTTTCCGCACATGGCGATCGTCCGTCTTTGGAAGCGGAGGAAGGACCGTACCTCATCGATATTGGACATGAAGAACTCGCTGTAGGGGAAGACATTGAATTCGATTTAGACCTATTTGAAGCCAAAAATCTTGATTTTGCGGAGTTCGCGAGCGTCGACGTACGTGTGACCAAAGAGGGGGCCGAAATCGTGGCAGGATCGATCGAGAATGATCGGGTACACATCCCAGTCATGAAGGTGAACTTCCCGGAGGCTG
>CAYQJY010000110.1:0-3009 GCA_964418005.1 uncultured Candidatus Peribacteria bacterium | reverse complement strand
CGGTACATTTTTCGCTTCGCGAAAAACACTCGGCAGGACAAATGAGGCATTCTCAAAGAACCTTGGTTGTCAGGCCGAGTGATCCGGAGTAGTCCGCAGACGAAGTCGGATCGTACCGAGGACTGACTAGGAAATGCCCGGCACCGGAAACCTCCTGCAGAACGCCGTGACTTCCTCGTGGAGCTTCGTCAGTGCAGTGTCATCCGTGCGCTTCTCGATAGCTTTGAGCATAAACTCGCCGAGGATGGTCATATCCACCTCTTTCATGCCGCGAGTCGTGACAGCAGGGGTTCCGAGTCGGACGCCCGAGGGGTCCATTGGCTTGCGGGTGTCATTAGCGATCATGTTCTTATTCAGGGTGATGCCCACGCGATCGAGCACGGCTTCCACTTCGCCGCCGGGGAGACCCCAGGACGTGATGCAGTCGATGAGCATGAGGTGGTTATCAGTTCCGTTTGTGACCAACTTGGCGCCATGGTCCATGAAGAATGTTGCGAGGTGCTTGCTGTTTCGGATGACCTGCGCGGCATAGTCGCGGAATTCGGGTTTTAACGCTTCGCCGAAGGCAACAGCCTTCGCTGCGACCATCTGCATGATCGGACCACCCTGAAAGCCGGGGAACACTGACTTATCGATCTTCTTCCCGAGCTCACTGTCGCGCGTCATGATCATGCCCCCGCGCGGGCCTCGGAGCGATTTGTGCGTGGTTGTCGTAATAATATCGAACCCGTCGTCGAAGGGGTTCCTGAGCTGCTTGCCGGCGATCAGTCCCGCGATGTGGGCCATATCGGCCATCGTGGTAGCGCCCACTTCGTCGGCGATTGCCTTCATCTTCGCGTAGTTCACCTCGCGTGGGTACGCCGAGAAGCCTGCGAGGATGAGTTTCGGCTTCTCCCGCAGGGCCACCTCGCGCATTTCGTCGTAATCGAGTTCACCCGTTTCTACATCCTTCATTTTGTAGCGGACGAACTTGAAGATCTTCGTGAGGTACGTGACGGGATGGCCGTGGGTGAGGTGTCCGCCATGGCTGAGATCCATGCCAAGGACCGTGTCGCCGGGTTCGAGGAGCGCGAAGTACGTGGCGACGTTCATCGGTGCGCCGGCATGCGGCTGCACGTTCGCGTGTCCTGCACCAAAGAGTTGCTTTGCACGTTCGATCGCGAGGGTTTCGACGATGTCGGTGTACTCCTGACCGCCGTAGTAGCGCTTGCCCGGGTACCCCTCCGAGTATTTGTTATTGAAGATCGTGCCCATACACTCGAGGACGGCCGGAGAGACGTAGTTCTCGGATGCAATCAACTCCACGCCGTCACGTTGGCGGTGCGTTTCGCCAACGAGCGCTGCGTAGATTGCAGGATCGGCCGCCTTCAATGCGTCGTAGCTGGGCATGACGGGAGGATAGCACGGCGAGCCTGCCCCGGCGTAGCAAAAGCGAAGTCGGGTACACTGCAATCGATGCGAACACGCACACATTCACTGGCCGTGGTTGCGATACTTCTGCTTGCTGCGTGCACTCCGAAAGAGGAGGTGCCCTACGATCCGGGACTGCGTGTCGAGGTACCCGAGAAGAACCTGGGATTTCGCTTCCATGAAGAGCTCACAATGCACGCCTCGTCCGGCGAGGCGCTGCTCATCGGCAACACGACGAGCATGCAGGTGCAGACCCTGTCCTATGGAGAAGCGGTGAAACCGGCGAAAGGGGAGGAAGTTCCAAGCTGGGCTATTCCGTGGAAGATCGCGCGGAACGTTGAGGATGAGCGTTCATGTGGTCCGCTGAAGAGTGCGTCGGTCGTTCTCCCGATCGACACCTCCAGCCCTGTGCGCTGCGACATTGTCATCGATCGCAGTGGACGCGCAGTCGTGTGGATGGTCGGTCTCGGACGCCCCTTCCAGGATGTTACGTTCCTCCAGAGCTCGTTCATCGTATTCGAGGGCGACCGGTACCACCTCTTTTGGTACGTGTACCCCTTCCCGGAAGGGGATGCGACCGTGCAGTGGCTCGCAGAGACATTCGATAGCCGCCATCCCCATATGTCGCCACTCATCTGGCCAAATAAATCATTCGGGATTCACATCCGCGAAGTCCGGGAAACACTCTCGAAGCAGATCGAACCCCCATCAGAAGAGGTGCAGGGAATGATGGAGCGGCTTCGCGAGCTCGCGTTCAGCGTGGCTCCGGTGACCCCGACGCAGGATCGATGATGCCGCGCGGCGTGATAACGATGTCGACCAGTTCGTCGTGTGCTTCGCGTGGAACCTCATGCACCATCTGACAGTCGAGTGCGATACCCCAGACCTTTGCCGCAGGATTTTCCGTGCGCAGCTTCTTTAACCAGCGGTCGTACCCGCCGTTGCCGCGACCAATGCGATTGCCCGTGGCGTCGAACCCAAGGCCCGGGAGGAGGGCGATCGTGACGTCGTGAATGTCGAGGAGTGTTTCTTCTTCGTTCGGCTCCATGAGGCCCCAACGACCGGGTACGAGTGCGGCGAGAGTATGTGCTTGGCGGAAACGGAAGCTTTCGCCCTCAAAGCGCGGGAAGAAGAGCTTCCATCCACGCTCGAGGAGCGTTACGAAGATCTCCCGGATGTCTGCCTCGGAGCCGGTCATCGGATAGAAGACGCACAGCGTTCCTGGAGCGGCAGGTAACGCGGCGATCAATCGCTTGCAGAGCGATCGGCTTTCGCGGGCACGGTCCTCTGGCGACATGCGCGCGAGGCGTGCTTTGATGGAAGCCCGAAGCTGCTCTTTTTGGGAGTGAAGGTCCATACATGCAATAATACCTGTGTTATTAGCGATTACATCGATGAATGACGCTAAAATAGAGAGTTGACATAGTATAATAATATTGTATATTCCATCAATATGGGGGCACTTGAACGCAATAGGGCAGCTGGAACGGCGGATGCGAACGACCATTCGCTGCACGTTGAGTTCAAGAAAAATCTGTGAGATTTACTTCAGCCCAACGAGGAAGTAGTTGTTGAGTTTGGAAGAATTAATGAACAAAT
>CAYQJY010000109.1:0-3026 GCA_964418005.1 uncultured Candidatus Peribacteria bacterium | reverse complement strand
CATTCGTCGCTTCGCTCCTCATAGCAAGCCACCGACACCTTCACGCCACAGCGAATCGCACGTGGCCCGGTAGCTCAGTTCATTTATTCTCACCTGACGGCAATCCTTCACACGCAACGCCATCATTGTCTCCATCTAAACGATGAGGGTCGTTGCCCTTACCGAACTTGCAGTACTCATACGTGGCCTGCGCTTCACTTTGAGTCCGGAAATCGTCGCAGTTATAGACGGCGTCGCCGCACATGCTGCCCATGATAAGGTTCCCATCGATGTCACGTTCGATACGCGACTCCGAAAACGATCCAGTATTCCACAACTTCTGGAGATCGAAATCAGTGCCAGTCGTCTCGAGACCGAGTGCCGCGAGCAGCAGTACTATAACCCCGAACATGAGCAAACGAACCTTCTCGAAGAAGTAAGCGAGCAGTGCGGCAACCACAAGAAGTACGATGATGGCGATGAGCCTCACGTTCTTACTGCGCCGGAAACCGCTCACGTCATGCACCATGAACCGATGGTATTCGTCTCCGTGGGTCTTGCCCACTGTGCGAGTTTGCGTTTATATCATAATATGCTATAATATACTGCGTGACACACACAAAAACGCTCGCAATCGTCGGTCTCGTTGCAATCCTCGGAGCAACTGTTGCCGCTTCTTCGAATGTGAATGCAAAAGCCGTGGCATCCGTCGGTGAAGATTCACTTTCGCGCGTTGCCAAACGCTTGCAAAAACGCATTGAGATTCGCTTTAACCAAAGCCCTGCACTCTCCACACTTCGCAGCGCTCTCGCCTATCGACGCGCCACCTTTACACGAACAGTGACGGTCGCACTTCAAGACAATGTCAGTGGCCAAGAAATTTCTTCGTGGAGCGTCTCGCTTGGAAAGTATCCAGACTGGATGACATTAAACCTTCAAGGTGGGGCACATTTTGAGCTTGATGAACGTGTGATTGAAACAGCGTTGACCGATACTCCTCCCGACGGACTCATTGCACCGTCGTTTGCGTCCGTCACTGAAACGCACGAAGACGGAAACATCGTCCGTGCAACGATTGATGGTGAAGTACAAAACGGACATTTATACAACGCGACCGTGCTGACTGAGACAATTATTCATGCACTTGAGAATGGTCAGGAAGTTGCCGTCGTTCCAGTCCAGAGCGTTCAGGGTGCAGTACTCTACGATGACGGATCGCGAACGTTCGTGCTGCACGAATTAGGAGTCGGACGCTCGGAATTCCGCACATCTCCCTGGGGTCGAAAGCAAAATGTGCGGAAAGCGATGAATGAAAAGGCAAACGGCGTCATTATTCCGCATGGTACGACGTTCTCGTTTAATTCCACCCTCGGCGGCAAGATTACCTATGCTAATGGCTGGTACGAATCGCTCATCATTGTGAACGGCAAGGATCTCGAGCCCGCACCTGGCGGTGGAATCTGCCAAGCAGCAACGACTGTGTTTCGCGCAGCGGTTGCTGCCGGCCTTCCTATTAAAGTACGCAAAAGTCACAGTTTATACGTGACGTACTACAAACAGTACGGCATGGGTCTCGATGCGACGGTCTTCCCGGGAAAGCAGGACATGCAGTTTGAGAACGACACGCCAGGCCCGATCATCCTTGTTGGCAAAACAGATAGCGAAGACAATGCCTACTCGACGATCTACGGGCTCGACGACGATCGCGATGTACAGCTTGCAGGGCCGTACTTCGGGTACACGCACACCGACCCTGTATTGGGTCAGAAGTTGCGCAACAATCAGGTTGCGTGGATTCAGCGCGTGACCGCGGCGGACGGAACGACTCGTGAAGACCTCCTTGTTGCGCAGTATCTGCAGCTTCCGAAATCCGTTGCGCTTGAATTCGAGCCCGTGATGCACGGTGCTGGCGATTTGGTGGCGGACGCAAGATAGGGGCCTCAGGAGATCCTCTCAGGGGAATAAGGTCTTAATGTGGCCCTAATCTTTGCGTTATACTGTGCTGCCATGCACCTCCTCATTGTCGAAGACCACGAAACCGTCGCCGCAAACATGAAGGCTTTTCTCGAAATGCAGCAGTACACAGTGACTGTTGCGCACGATGGAAACGAAGGACTTGAGATCGCGATGACAGAAGGGATTGATCTCGTCATTCTCGATATCAACCTTCCGGGCATGGACGGCTACACGCTCTGCGACATGCTCCGCAAGAGCGGAAAGAACGTTCCTGTTCTCATGCTCACTGCACGAAGTAAACAGGATGAGGTCGTGCGTGGATTAAACCTGGGCGCGGATGACTACCTCACGAAACCGTTTGACTTGGATGTGCTGCTTGCGAGGGTACGCGCTCTTATGCGCAGGCAGGGCGGGGAGAAGTCCCCCGTTCTCACGTCGGGATCGATCACGCTTGATACGAACACTCGAAATGTGACGCGAGGAGAGAAGAACGTTGTTCTTTCGCCGAAAGAATATGCACTGTTGGAATATTTAATGCGTCACAAGGGTACGGTGCAGGATCGCCCTTCCATTCTTTCGCATGTATGGGGAAACGCCGATGCGCTGATGTTTTCGCAAACGGTCGACGTGCACATCGCCTATTTGCGCAAGAAAATAGGCAAAAGCTCGATTGAAACTGTCCCAGGTGTCGGGTACCGAATTCCAGCGTAAATGACGCCTTCTAGCCAACGGTGAACGGTCGTTTGGCCTATACTATGGCCCTCCTATGATCTTCCGCCGCATCAGCACGTCATTGGCTCTGCAGTTTACGGGATTTGTGTTTTTGATTCTCGTTACGGCAGGCGCGCTGTTTCTCGCGGGAGATGTTGCACAGCGCGGACGCGATGCACACATGCGACTCGAGAGACAGTTGACAGAGATTCTTCGACGCCCTGAGGGTTCACGTTCGATCCCCTCTCTTCCGCCATTCCAGCGGGAGCGCATTCGCATTACGGACTCACTTGGAAAGACGTTGTATGCGGGAGCACTGTTCTCTGACATTCCATTTTCACGGCGCCGCGGTCTTTCGACAGTCAGTCGTGAAAACGAAA
>CAYQJY010000108.1:0-3038 GCA_964418005.1 uncultured Candidatus Peribacteria bacterium | reverse complement strand
ACCGGCCCCAAACGTTGCTGTCTCAACATTGTTCATATTAATTTTCCAGTTCACGGAAGAACGTTACGATACTTTTTGCCGAGCCGCGTGGCCAGGTGTGCGGGTAATACTGTCCGCGCTCGTCGGTGTCGATCGTGTGCGGGCACCACAGCACATCGTTGCCGCCCTGGCAGCCAGCGTGCTTCACGCATGAAAGATTCCTCGGCTCTGCATTCTCTATATCCCACGTGCAGGCGTTCTCCTCAACGCGGGCCTCGCGCACGCGCACGGTCGCATCGTAGGGTGCAGACCGATCGTTGGGGTTGTGTGAGATAAGTCCGGCCGTCGGACCGGTGCAGCCGGTCGTGATGCCGTTGCCACCGACGGTCCCTGACGCACGCACGATGCCGCCGCGCAGGCACGCGATCGAGTTTGCCATCCATGCTCCAAGCGAATGCCCCGTGACGTAGATTTGGTCCATGTCGATGCAGAGATGTGCCGCGACGTGTTCGACGAGCGCATCGAAGAGTGCGACGTCCGCTCCGCCCGTTCCCGCCCATGTGTATCCACCCGCGTTGGGAAGTCCGGCCGGGTAGACGACGATCATCTCCGGTGCCTCGCGCTCGAAGCGCATGTAGGACTTCACACGTTCGTTGCTGTTCGTGCGACCGTGAAATGCGATCAGAAGTGGTGCTGGTACGCCGCGTGCAGCGTTCTGTGGATGCGTGATGAGGAAGGTTCGTTCTGCTCCTTCGACTGTGATGGTGCTCGGCACGCTCGCGATTCCGTTGTCGCATCCCGGCGAGCGCTCGAAGGTTGTGCCCTGCTCGAATTGCAGCATTCGATAGAGAAGGTCAGCCGCACGCTCGCGTGAGAGTGTGTGCCACGGGACGTAGCTGTGCTCTGCGAGAACGTCGCGACGGTTGAGCGCCTCCACGAAGGGTTCGTACCATCGCTCACCCTCACGCTCCTTCACGTCCCAGCCATACGCCCGTGTGACGATCGCGATCGCCTCAGCCCAGTTCACCTCTTGCTCTGGCTTGAAGGAACCATCGAGGTAACCCTTTGCGATACCACGTCGTTTCGCGACACACACGAACGGTGCGAACCACGCGTCGGCGGGAACGTCAGTGAAGCACGATTCCTGGGCGCTGCCGCCCTCCGACTCCTTTGCTGCGAAGACCATTTTTAGGAACTCAGCGCGGTTGACGGTCTGTTGCGGCTTGAACAGTGGAGCCTGCCCTGAGCTTGCCGAAGGGTCCGGGTATCCTCCAATCACGCCGCGATCCTTGAGCACTGCGACAGCCTCGCGGTAGAGGTACCACGAATTCTGCATATCTGGGAATGGCGCGGGTTCGGCCGCGAAGAGACGGTCCGTCGTAGCGACAGCGAAGGGAGACTGTATGAGCAGAGCGCCGGTGACGAGTAGTGCAAGGCGTTTCAGTCTGGATCACTGTGCAGGCCAAGAGGTTGGTTTTCGCTTGCGGGAGTCGCCATCCATGGTTCGGCAATCGCGCAAAGCGGTACGATCGGCTTATCTTTCCCATTCTTCCATGTCCTTTAAGCCGTACCTCGCGGAACTCCTCGGAGCGTTCACACTGACGTTGGTCGTCTCGCTCGGCATCGGTTCGCCGATGACCGATGCTGGCATTCCCGTGCCGTATCTCGCAGGTATCACGCTTGGACTCTTCGTCTACACAGTCGGGTGGCTCTCGGGTGCACATCTCAACCCTGCGGTGACGATCGGACTCGCGACCCTGAAGAAGATGAGCATCCAAGACGCAGTGTACTACATGCTTGCGCAGTTTGTCGGAGCGATCGCAGCGTCGTTTGTGGTCTGGAAGCTTGCGGGCGGATGGGTGACAGTGGGCGTGAGTGGCAATACGGCGATGGTGACGATTGCAGAAGCACTCGGCACGTTCGTTCTTGCATGGGGCGTGATGTCTGCGGTCGAAGGCAAAGTATCGAAAGGTGCCTCAGGAGTGGTTGTGGGCGCCTCGCTCACGCTCGGCGCCCTCGTAGCACTCGGCGCTGGCAGTAACGGCGTGATCAACCCAGCCGTCGCGATGGGCATTCACTCATTTGCCTCTGCCTACTTGGTCGGTCCGATCGTTGGAGGCATCGCCGCGTGCTGGCTCTACCGTTGGCTCGCGAAAGAGGAGACGCATCCGACGCACTGAACAGCGCTTATTGTTCTTCGATGGACAAAGGGGCAGCAGACCCCTTGTTTCACTAATAAAAATCTGTCTTGATGTCGTGGTCCCGGTCTTTTACACAAAGGGAAAATGCTATGAAAGATCATGTGCAGTACGATTGGAAGATTGTTCTCCCCATGGTTGTCGTTCATGTGTTGGCGATTGTTGGCATATGCTTCTGGACATGGGAGGGGATGGTCTTATTCGTTTCGCTCACTGCGCTTACCGCAATGGGGGTTACGATTGGGTATCATCGATACTTCACTCACGGAGGGTTTCAGACATGGCAACCGATTCGATGGTTGCTTGCGATTGCAGGCATGCTCTCCGGTGAGGGCTCGTCCATCTTCTGGGTAGCCTTTCACAGGAAACACCACCAGTTCAGCGATAAAGAAGGAGACCCTCATAGTCCTTTGCTCGACGGTTTTCTTTACGCTCACATGCTGTGGTTATTGTCGCTCTGGCCAACGCAAGATTTGAACGCACTCTTCGCGCGTTATGCGAGGGATCTCGTGCGTGACCCATTCATGCTCTTCCTCCATCGCTCCTATATATGGTGGCACTTGGGCTTGTTAGGGTTACTGACAGGGGCTGGATACGTATATGGTGGATGGTGGTACGCTGCCTCCTTCGCAGGGTACGGTTTCTTTGCCCGGACTGTGTATGTACTGCATTGCACCTGGTGCGTTAATTCGCTGAGTCATATGTTTGGGTACAAGAATTATGACGCGGGTGATGACAGTCGCAACAACTGGTTTGTGGCATTGTTTCTAACGTTTGGTGAGGGGTGGCACAATAACCACCACGCACATCCAACACTGGCAGTGCATGGGCACCGCTGGTGGGAATTCGACTTCTCCTATT
>CAYQJY010000107.1:0-3058 GCA_964418005.1 uncultured Candidatus Peribacteria bacterium | reverse complement strand
GATGGTACGGATTGCCGGAACCGTTCGGCCACGGACATTTCTTTTTCAGCACTGCTAGCTCGGGGCTGAATGCAACAGAAAGATAGAGCACTCTATCTCCTTCTTTGCTGCCGAACGTCTCAACGCCGTTGATCATAAGCGTGAATGGTTCAACCGACGCAGCAATCTTCGGAAATTGACCGAGCGCTTGTGTGTGCTCGATCGGACTCAACTCCTTCCAAAAGTACAACGTGAGGTGAGGTGTTTCCGCCGATTGAAAACGTAGAAATGATTCCCATGGCCTCAGTCTTTCCTGTAATTCCCGAAAAACTTCTTTGACTGCGCCTTCGAGTGGAATCGCGATAAATGCTGATTGTAGAGCGTCCATTCGCCCATCGTACATCAATCCCTCTTAAGAACACTTAAGAAGGCCTCTTGAGTAATAGTGACTCTCCCCATCTGCTTCATGCGCTTCTTTCCTTTCTTCTGCTTATCGAGAAGCTTGTTTTTGCGTGAGACGTCGCCGCCGTAGAGGTAGCCCGTCACGTCTTTGCGCATCGCGCCGATCGTTTCGCGCGCGACGATCTTCCCGCCGATTGCGGCCTGCACGGCAATTTCAAACTGTGCCTTCGGCAAGACTTCCTTCAATCGCTTGCACACGATCGCACCGACGGCATGTGCTTCGCTGCGGTGCACAATCGTCGACAATGCTTCTGCGGGTTCGCCAGCGAGGAGAATTTGCAATTTCACGAGATCCCCGCTGCGATAGCCGAGGGGCTCGTAACTCATGGAACCATAGCCTTCGGTGCTTGATTTGAGCCGGTCGAAGAAGTCGAGAACAATGGATTGAAGCGGGACATCAAACTTCATGAGAACACGCTCCGCATCGAGGTATTCCAGTGCCTTTTGGGTCGCCCGGCGCTCCTGGAGCATCTGCATGACGATACCGACATCAACATCGCGACAGACGACTTCGAGGGCCACCCATGGCTCGCGCACTTGGTCGATGATGACGGGATCTGGAAAGTCCGCGGGGTTCGAAATGCGCGCGGTGTCGGGCTCGCCAACTTTGAGGAGCGAACTGCGCACGTACTCCGCCGGATTCTTCGCGAGCATTTTCACTTCGTAGAGCACACTCGGCGCCGTCACGATCAGATCGCAGTTGTACTCGCGCTCCAATCGCTCTTGGACAATTTCCAAGTGCAGGAGTCCGAGGAATCCACACCGAAATCCGTTTCCAAGCGCGGCATTCTGTTCCGGTTCGCTCGAGAGCGCGGAATCATTCAAGGCCAACTTCTCGAGCGCGTCACGCAGATCCGGATACTTGTCGGCCTCCGTCGGGTACAACCCCGCGAAGACCATCGGCTGCACGAGCTTGTACCCTGGCAGGAGTGCGAGCTCTGGCGCCGAGGCCATCGTGTCACCCACCCGCACCAAACGGACGTCTTTCATGCCAGAGACAACGTAGCCGATCTGCCCCGCAACCAACTTTTCGTCTGGGACGTACTGCGGTGAGAAATGACCGACTTCCTGGATATCGAAGAGCGTCTTTTGGCCAAGAAGATGCACCTTCATGCCCTTCTTCAATTCGCCTTCGATGACGCGCACATACGCGATGGCACCACGGTAGCCGTCCATAAACGCGTCGAAGATGAGTGCGCGCGTCGTGCCATTCGCTGGCGGAAGCGTCGGTGCAGGAATGCGCGCGATCACCGCATCGAGCACTTGATCGACGTTCGTCCCATCTTTCGCAGAAATTTTGAAGATATCTTCTTTCTTGCATCCGAGCAGCTTCACCACTTCCTCGCTCACGCGATCCGGGTCTGCAGCGGGGAGATCGATCTTGTTCAATACCGGAATGATCGTGAGATCGTGCTCCATCGCCATCATGAGCACCGCAATCGTCTGCGCTTGAATTCCCTGTGACGCATCGACGAGCAAGATCGCCCCTTCGCATGCCGCAAGACTGCGTGACACTTCGTAGCGGAAGTCCGTATGCCCCGGCGTATCGATGAGGTTGAACTCCACGCCCTTCCACTCCATGCGTACCGGCGTGAGCTTGATCGTAATCCCCCGCTCGCGCTCCAGATCAAGCATGTCCAAAGTCTGACTCTTCATCTCACGCTTCTGCAGCGTTCCCGTGAGCTCGATCATACGGTCCGACAGCGTCGATTTGCCGTGATCGATGTGCGCGATGATACAAAAATTTCTTATATCCATATGCCGTTGCGGACCTGCCCGCCGAAGCCTAAAAGGCGAAGGCGGGTGTCCATGAAAGCCGGCATACACTAACAAAAAAGGCGCCGTATGGATACGG
The DNA here is from genome assembly GCA_964418005.1 of uncultured Candidatus Peribacteria bacterium. Taxonomy (GTDB): domain Bacteria; phylum Patescibacteriota; class Gracilibacteria; order Peribacterales; family Peribacteraceae; genus DALYDP01. The sequence continues at coordinate 762 of CAYQJY010000107.1, read as the reverse complement.
CGCCCTCTGGTCATTTGACGCATTTATTGGATGTTCAGGCGATGGGGATATTTTGAACTCTCCACAGAGATATAGATCGTTTCCCTCGAAGCGTCCTTGGGAGCTTCCTTATCTTCCGGTTGGAGAATAGAGAGCATTTCATTTATGGAGGAGTCGGGTGTCACCTTCCACGTACCGTCTTTCTCTACCGAGACTTTCACGCCAGGGATCGTCGGGACCTTCAACGGGTCAAGCGTGAACTGTTCCATCTTTCCGCCTTTCTTGTAACTGACCGCAAACGTCCACGTGCCGGACGGAAGGATAACTTCCTCATCCGCTTGAACATCGAGCCATTGCGATGCTTCCAATTTTCCTGCAGTTAGATATCTCGGCGCCTTCTCATTCGTCCCTGTCCATAGTACCGATCCGTCGGTCCGAACATGGAATTCCCCTCCGTAACTTTCGTTTTCGTAATGTCCTCCGTCGCGACTGCGCCGCAATTGCAAACTCTCAATCGAGCGCATGACGGGAGTTTGGATATTGAGTTCAAGTGTGCGGCCATCGGGGTACGTCATTTTCATGCCGCGTAACTCATGCCTATTCATGAAAGCAATTTCCCATCCTTTTTCTTCGACTGCCGGCATGTTGCCTTTCGTTTCTTCGTTCAACCTGTCTGGGCCAAGCGAATAGAACGAAAGATATTTATACAAATTCCCGGGATGTTCAATGGATCCCTCGACGGTTTTTCCATTGGCAAGGGTCAATACGATATGTCCTTTCGTA
>CAYQJY010000106.1:0-3060 GCA_964418005.1 uncultured Candidatus Peribacteria bacterium | reverse complement strand
GGGCATTCTGCCGAATGTGATTCCGCACCTGCAGGCTCCCGCCGGGCGTATTCCTGCATCACTCAAGAACCTCCCTACACACCTGCAGCCGAAGAAGGTGGTGGGCGAGCGCGTGTTCCTCGTCGACGACCAGGGCGTGTCGCACGTTCCGAGCCTCATCGAAATGCAGATCGAGAGTTACAAGTGGTTCCTTACGGACGGTCTTCAGGAACTACTCCAGGAGGTGACCCCGATCACGGACTTCTCGGGCAAGAAAATGGAGCTCAGGATCCTCGGACACACATTCGACCCTGCCAAGTACGACCCCGAGACATGCAAGCGTCGCAACCTCACGTACGAGGCGGCGATGAAGGGGCACGTGCAGCTCATCAATAAGGAGACCGGAGAAATTAAGGAGCAAGATGTGTTCCTCGGAAGCATCCCGCTCATGACCGATAGCGGCACGTTCGTTGTCGGCGGCATCGAGCGCGTCGTCGTGCACCAGCTCGTTCGCTCGCCGGGCGTGTTCTTCTCTGCAATGACCGACTACCCGAAGTACCACGCGGCGAAGATCATCCCGAAGCGTGGCGTGTGGCTCGAAGTGGAGACCGATCGCAAGGGCGTGATCACCTGTAAGATCGATCGCAAACGCAAGATCCCCGTCACGCAGCTTTTGAGGGTCTTTGGCTACACGACCGACGAACAGATTCGCGCGCTCTTCGCCGATCTCAAGCCGGAGCACGATTTCATCGGTGTTACGCTCGATAAGGACACCGCAACGGCCGTAGAAGACGCCTACCAAAGCATCTATCGCCGCATTCGCCCCGGTGACTACGCCACGCCGGAGAACGCGAAGAGCCTCATCGACGGTCTCTTCTTCGATTTCAAGAAGTACGACATGGGGACGATCGCCCGCTACAAGATGAACCGCCGCTTCAACTTCGACACCGCTTCCGACGAAGCACACCGCGTGTTTCAAGTAACGGATTTCATTGAAATTCTCCGCGAACTCATTCGCTTGAACAACGGCGAGGGTGCACCGGACGATATCGATCACCTGAGTAATCGCCGCGTTCGCAGCGTCGGTGAATTGGTCCAGAATAAGTACCGCGTCGGTCTTGTACGCACGGAGCGCATCGTGAAGGACCGTATGACAGTGATGGATCAGGAGACGGTGACGCCAACCCAGCTCATTAACTGCCGCCCGATCACGGCTGCCATGCGCGAGTTCTATGCCTCCTCGCAGCTCTCGCAGTTCATGGATCAAACAAACCCGCTCTCCGAGCTTGCAAACAAGCGCCGCCTCTCGGCGATGGGTCCTGGTGGTCTCTCACGTGAGCGCGCATCGTTCGACGTTCGCGACGTGCACCCGAGCCACTACGGTCGCATCTGCCCGATTGCAACACCGGAAGGTCCGAACATCGGATTGGTCGTGCACTTGGCCGGCTTCTCGCGCGTGAACAAGTACGGCTTCCTCGAAACACCGTACAAGGAGGTGAAGCACACGGTTGGGCTTGATGCTGACAAGCTCGTTGGTCGCATACTCGATACCGTCGCCAAGGACGGACGTAAGATCATTGCGAAGGAAGGCGATATCATCGATACGAAGGGTCTTGCCCAGCAGATCGTGTCTGCCCTCAAGAAGGAGGGTGCGAAGGAGGTGCGCGTCCGAGGGTACGTGACGGATAAAGTCATCTTCATGGATGCCGAACAGGAACGTCGACTCGTCATCGCTCAAGCGCAGGAGACGGGAACGCTCAGTGAATTCGGTGAATTCCTCGAGACGCGTATTTCCGCCCGTAAGCAGGGCGAACCGGTGCAGGTCCACGTCCGCGACGTCACGCACATTGACGTCTCGCCAAAGCAAATTCTCTCGATCTCCACAGGTCTCATTCCATTCCTTGAGCACGACGACAACACCCGCGCATCGATGGGTACGAACATGCAACGCCAGGCTGTGCCGGTCATCAAACCGCATGCACCGCTCGTTGGTACGGGTATCGAAGGCATTGCCGCACGTGCGTCGGGTCATGCGACAATTGCAGAAGATGATGGCGAAGTGACGTCCGTCGATGCTTCGCATATCAGCGTCGTGTACCGCAGTGGTCGCAAGGCGACGTATCAGCTCGGCACGTTCGTTCGTAGCAACCAAGGGACGTGCTTCCACGTCCGTCCGGTTGTGACACGCGGCCAGAAGGTGCAGCGCGGACAGACGCTTGCCGATGGTGCTGCGGTCGAAGGAGGGGAGCTGGCGCTCGGACAGAACCTCTTCGTTGCATACATGTCGTGGCAGGGCTTCAACTTCGAAGACGCCATCATCATCAGCGACCGCGTTGTCGAACGAGGCGACTTCGATTCGATTCACATCGAGAGCTACATCACCGATGTTCGCGAAACCAAACTGGGTCCGGAGACTGTCACGCGTGATATTCCGAACGTGGGTGAAGCGAAACTGAAGGACCTCGACACCGACGGCATCGTTCGCATCGGTGCCACGGTGCACGAAGGCGACATCCTCGTTGGCAAGATCACGCCGAAGGGTGAAACAGAGCTGACCCCTGAAGAAAGGCTTTTGCAAGCCATCTTCGGTGATAAGGCCAAGGACGTGAAGGACAGTTCACTCCGTCTCCCGGGCGGCGCCGGCGGCAAGGTGGTCGACGTTCACGTGTTCGATCGTTCCGCTGGCGATGAACTCCCGACGGGTGTCATGAAGCAGATTGAAGTCTTCGTTGCGCAGACCCGCAAGATGCAGGTGGGAGATAAGATGGCTGGTCGCCACGGCAACAAAGGTGTCGTCGCGCGCATCGTTGCCGAAGAAGACATGCCGTTCATGAAGGATGGTCGTCCGGTCGACATCATCTTGAACCCGCTCGGTGTGACGTCCCGCATGAATATCGGACAAATCCTCGAGACCCACCTCGGGTGGGCAGCATCGGTGCTCGGCATCAAGATCGCCACCCCGGCGCTCGATGGTATCTCGCCGGAGCAGATCGCGGGTTACCTGAAGGAAGCCGGCCTCCCGGAACACGGCAAGGTGCAGCTCTTCGATGGTCGCACCGGTGAACCGTTCGCGCACGAAAC
>CAYQJY010000105.1:0-3063 GCA_964418005.1 uncultured Candidatus Peribacteria bacterium | reverse complement strand
GCATTGTCTCCGATAATGCGATGAGTCAGGAACTGAATTCTTTCTCACAACTACCGGCAGATGTCAGAACACTCGTCGTCGAAGCGATACAAATGACAACATCGGAAAGCTCCTGGAAAACACCATCCGCGACCGAAGCAACGACCTTCACATTGCCGAGTTCAGCTCAACACCTCAATCTCCGCGGAACAGACGGCATGGTCAGGGGTGTACGCGCAACTGTCTCGCCCGCGAATTCTGCTGTTACAGTCACGGCACACCTCTTTCGTGGGAATGACGAAATTGCCACGGTTGCACTACCGACGAACGGACAACTTGCATACGAAACGGACAACGGCATCACAGACGTCGTCTTCAGGCCAAATGCTCGGACGACGCTTTCGGTAACGAACATCGAAACCTCGACACTGTCCCACATGCCGGATGCATCGAGCGATCCTCTCGCACAGTTCAGCTCGCGCTCATACGCCCTCGCCGCAGCACCATCCGTCCCACTTCCATCGAACCTCGCTGCTGCAGTGAAAAACCTCAAACTCCAATCGAGCCCTAACGGCAATGGAGACAAACGCTTCTACGCGGAACGGGACCCGAATCAGTACACGCTCTTTCGCATCGAATATTCAAAAGGCTCCGGAAATATCGGATGGGTCGGCACGATCATGAAAACGGGTGTGGATTACATGAACCGTGAAACGGTAACGACGTCAGGCTTCCCAGAGGGATACATGCAACGCATCGACGCAAATACAGTGGTAATCGCTCCCGGAGCACCACGTCTCATTTCATTCGGCACGTGGATGAGCGGTGCCACCGGACGTCTCACGATGAAAGAAGGAATAACGCTCGAATCTGTCCTTCCGCCAGCTGTTATGAGTGCATCGACAGTCGATTCATGGATGCTACGAATGGACCCGCAGTTTCAAGAGGAGGGTATTTTCCCTGGTGCCACGGAAATCCGCGAATCCTCTTCGCCTGTCTTTTCGTCGCCAGGCCATCAGGCGAATGTCTGGTACAACGTGAAGAACGATGCGCTTGGCGGCGGCTCGATCGGCTTCGACATTTATGCGGGGTGGTACACAGGCGAGCCAACACGCGGTACGCTGCAGAAGCGATTCGATACGACGATGACAGGAGGTCAAACGATCAAGCTTTCCGCAAACGTAACAGCACCGTCGCGGCCTGCTGATGCAACGTCAGATCGACCGATCATTTCGATTGTCACACGGTTCCAGAATGGGACGACTGAAGTAGGAAACCGTTTAGGCAAGGAGGCGCAAAGCCGCGACACGCGCATCGTAAAACAGGAAGCAGACGGTAAATTGTCAATTTCGTTCGAATCGACGGCGTATACAGCGCAAGAACAAGCCAGAATTCGTGAGCTGACGGACCGCGCGTTACGCGAAATGCTCGACACGAAAAACGCACGTCTCAGTCTTATCCGCGATGTCCTCGGAGAGGAACACATCGTCGCATTGATCGCGAACATCGCACAGAAAACTGCACAGCGAACAACTGGACTCACGACAGCAGAGATCGATGCAGCACTGGCAAGTATCGCTACCGAAGAGCAAGCAAACTTGCAAGCAAACGTGGATGAATCAACGCTACAGCTCGTTGCGTATAGCGCCGTCCGCTCTGTTCCATGGGAAGGACAACTGTCACCTCGCGCAATCGATGTCGGCGAACAAGGTTTTCATAACGAGGGTGATCCGATCCGTGTATTACTGCGTGAACATGAACGGGGACAAACGACGTTCTCTGTGGATGAACCGATGTTCCTGAACGTATCGGTTCCAAACATTCCGGCAGTTGCGCGTTTAACGTTACGCAGGTCGACCGGTGAAGTTTTGCATCAATCTCCATGGCGAAATGGCGGTGTCTATGACGGCAGTGCGCTCAGCATGAGTTGTCGTATCGATCAGGGCGATTACATTCTCGAAGTTGAGCGGGGCGAATCGCCTCCGGAAATTGATCTCGGTTTCCCAGGTATCGATTCGGGTTACGTACCATTTGCCCTCACGATCGCAATCGATCACCCGACATCCAACATCATTCGGGGTGTCATCTCGAAGGAAGGGAGTGCGGAAGTAATGCCAATACGCATGACGCGATTCGTGCAGGATGGAAACGGAAGAATGGAAAAGGATCTTTCAAAAATTCCTTCTAACAATACAGAAGTGCCGACTTGGATTGTCGTACATGGAATGAACAGTAAAGACGGCATGTTCAGCGAGCACGTGACAGCGATTCAGGAGGTTGCAAAATCATTACAAAGAAATGGGAATCAAATTCTTATCGTCGATTGGGAAAAGGCGGCGAAAGATACATTGGTACCGCTCGGCCAGGATGCTCCGTGGACAGAGAAAGTTGGGAAATGGATTGGCCAGCAATTGATGCAACTCGGATTTGATGCGGAGAATATCAATGGTGCTGGCCATAGCCATGGAACGTACGTTTTGCACGCTATGGGCAAGGAAATTATGAGCAGCACGGGCGGGAATCAAATGAACGCTCTTGTTGCGCTCGATCCAGCAGGAAACTTCAATCTGATCAGCGGATTCGACCACAGGCAAATAAACTTCTCTTCTGTATCGAAACGATCCGTGGCGTTTGAAAGCAGCTTCATGGCTGACTCAAATATGCTCGCAGGAACGGCCGACCTTTCTGTTCACATCAGTTCTCCTGAAACGTCACGTGTCAGTACAGAACACCAACTGGGTATGACGACGTTTGCGGAAATAATGAGAAACGACAGAAATAACACAACGGGATTCGCTGACCATTTCTCCTATGCAGGCATCATGGCCCTCTCAGCAGAAAATCAGTCGCAAATTGATCAAGACGCGATTGGCGGTATCTTCGAGTACGAACTCACTGTGGGTGCTACTCTCAAAAACGAAAACACTCCTGATTGGTACTGGCAGGGTCTGCCCTACGAACTTCGATTTTGGGACAATGATGGAAACGAGCACGTTGTTCTTCCCTACCTCCACGCATGAAAGCATTCAAAGGTGCCATCGCATTCTTTCTATTCTTCTTCCTGACATCACCAGGATGGTCAGC
>CAYQJY010000104.1:0-3099 GCA_964418005.1 uncultured Candidatus Peribacteria bacterium | reverse complement strand
TTGTCGAAGAACTTCTCGATGAGGTCGGGGTCGGCAACGAGCCATGTCGCGAATGCCCAGAGGAACGGCGCGTAGGAGATTTCGCCTTTGCGGATGAAGTGCGCGAGGCCGATGGCGCCGAAAATGACCGTGCCCGCCAGAAGTACGCCAGCGAGCATCGTGCGTCCCATTTTCTGTCCGGCGAGGTCCATGTAGCTGCGCTTGCCGCCGTTGACGTTCCCCAGTTCGTCTTTGATCGCGATCTGCGGATCCATCGTGCGGTAGGCCTTCAGTTGGTTGATGAGCGTATCGAGCGCACTACACTCTACGGAATTTGGTGCGAAGGCCTTCTTGTACGTCTCGAGGACGTTGATGTCTTCCTGTATCCGCGCATCGTTCACTTTGTAGAGTGGAATCGGATCGGCTGCCGTGGGGTCTTCGGGATCCTGAAAGATCGGCTTCACCGAGGTGTAGGTGAGGTAGGGGTGATCGATGGGGTCCGGTCGTTCCAGATAGTCTACAGCCATCGTTCCATCTGGCTTGCGCATGCCTTGGAGCGGCTCCGCTGTGAGGTTGGCACAGATGCGCTCGAGCTTCTCGAGCGAGCCGTCCTTCACGTCGCCAATTGGCTTCGAGAGTGTCGCGAGCGCACCGGGGACGACTCCTCGTGCTTGGTCGCGGAATGCCCGCAGCTTTGCGAGCATGCCGGTGCCGTAGATCTCGTCCATGCGCTTGTCGCGCTCCTGGAGGGGAACGAGTCCCCAACGCCCTTGCCCTCTATCGATGACGCGCTGAGCACTTTCCTTCCGCAGGTCCTTTCGCATCTGCTCCGCAGCGCGCATCTTTTCCGCGGCCGGTGAGTAGTAGCGTTCGGCGACCATGGCTTAAGGGTGTGCTGCAGGGGCTGGTCCACCGGGCGCTGGTGGGGGAGCGGAGGCGGCCTTGAGCTTGTCGATAGCGCTGTCGAACTTCTTCAGTTCATCATCCGACATGAGCGGCTTGCCCTTTTCTTTGAGCGAGTCGTGCATATCGTGCACCATTTGACTGAGCCCCTGCGGGGTGGAGATCGCTGAGGAGCTCACACCTGCTGCTTTGAGCGCACTACGCAATGCCTCAACATACTGGTTTTTCTGATCGGAGCGGAAGTCTTTGAGAGCCTCGACAAGCTTGTCGGTTTTGTCTTTATCGCCGGCAAGGACGTTCGCAGCACCGCCCGCTTCGCGCTTCTGTGAACCACGGTCACTGAGAGCCTCTTGTAGACCGGCAAGGCCTCCATCCGGATGTTTGAGCGCATGGCGCAAGTTGCTTGGCTTCAGAGCATCCATCTTGTTCAAGAGGTTGCCCACGCCTGGAATTGGTACGGTCGCGAGCGGCAGTTCTGCAGCGAACTTGGCACTCTCTTCACCCGTGCTCTTGATCGACTGAATCATGCTGCCTCCCGGCATCTCGGCGGTCATCATCTCGAGCATCATGAACGTGCCGCTCCAGAGGATGCCGAGCACCATGATGACCCACAGCAGTTGCGCGAACGTGCCCATGCCGTCGATGAGGTTGAAGGGGATAGCCTCGAGCTGCGTAAACTGAATGCGGGCGCCGACGTTCGCCATCACGAAGCCGATGCTGAGCGGAATGGCGACGGCTGCAGGCAAGAATGCCGCTTTCATGAACCAATCCCAGATGAGTTTCGCTTTCTCCTTGAACGGCGCTAGGAACGAAATTTCATCGGGAATCACCCAACTCAAGAAGTACAGCGGCATGAATGCCATTGTGAGCCAGAGGATGGGGATGCGGATGACGAGGGCGAGAAGCAGCGCGACGAGCGGGAAGAAGAGCGCAATATGGATGACGACGACGACCAGTTCGCGCAGGATGAAGAGCAGGAGATCGGAAATATTCCGTCCTGGCACGACGCGCGTAATGATGGCGAGTTGCGAGAGGCGGGCATGGTTCACCACGAGTCCGTTGAGGATACTGCCGTGCTGCGTGGCCGTCGTTGTGTCGAGTTTTACAAAGCGGATGCAGTAGAGCCATGTGCATTTCCACGCGGGGTCCGATGCCTCAAGCGAGGTGCGGACCGACTCTTCTGGGAACGGCTCGAAATCTGCGACGGCTTTGCAGGCGCACGAGACCATGCCGCTTGCTAGCGGGGCGCCCGGGTCGATACAGCCGTCCGTGTTCGAGCTCATGTAGCGGCAGGTCATCGAGTCATCCGCAACGGCGTTCGGGAGCGAGTAGATCATCGCGGCCGCGACGTTCGCGATATCGAGAACGACGCGCGGGATGAACCATGAGAAGTTCACGAGGATCACCGCCAGAACGAAGGTTTTCAGGTTATTCGACACGAACTCCTTGTTCGCCGTCACGACCGTGTAGATCGCTGCGCCGACGAGTCCTACCGCAAAGGCGACGTTCATGATGTTGCGCGAGAGCTGCCAGATCGTGTTCAGCGCGGTCATGAGGCCCGCTTCCTCGCCGCCCGTCATGTCGAAGATGAAGCGGGGGTCGAGCAGGATGATGAGGAACGAGAACACGAACCACGTGAGAATGTTCAGGAACTGTGCTGCCACGAGTGTAAACCCCGAAATCATTTCGTAGGTCTCGTCGACCGGGAACGCTCCACCTGCTTGGGCCCATGCCAATGCCGGCATGAGCATTGCAACGATGCCAACCGGCGGATAGAGGAATCGATGTAGGATTTGTTTTGGCATTCCCATAAGTATAGCACAAACCGGGGTTTTCCTCAACGTGTCGCGACGGAGGTCACTTAGGCCTAAGAGGGTGATATGCAGCGCTGAGAACGGTGTTTTATCTGTATAAATTTTGTGTGCAATCTTTATCATTTTTTGGCAAGAAAGTGCCTGTTCTTCTTATATTAAAGCCATATTTATTGAGTATATTTTGTGATCAGAAGTCTGAGTAAATTCCTTGCACTTATCCAGTATTCGTGAATACTGATTGTGCTCATATGTCGATGTCCGCCGTGCTGAAGTCCCTCTTCAGCTCCCAAACCCGGGTGAAACTGCTCTCGACCTTCCTCCTTCATCCGGAGGAGGAGTACTTCATTCGCGAGCTGACACGCCTGCTGAACGAGCAGATCAACAGTATTCGCCGCGAGCTGGA
>CAYQJY010000103.1:0-3123 GCA_964418005.1 uncultured Candidatus Peribacteria bacterium | reverse complement strand
GTAGCGGTTCGCGAAGCTCTGCCAGATTGCATAGTCGTTGTCCTGCACCACCGGCTACGTGAGACCGTGGCGGTCGATCGCGTCGCTGACGTTTTCTTCTACGCCTTCGAAGGCAAACTCCGGCGTGTGGACGCCGATCAACACAAACTTCCCCGTGTCCTTATATTTCTGCCAATACCCTTCAATGTAGGGCAACGTGCGGATGCAATTGATGCAGCTGTACGTCCAGAAATCGACGAGCACCACTTTGCCTCGGAGATCCGCTTCGGTAAGACTTTCAACATTGTGCCACCTGCCAACCTCCGGAGAGAACATCGAGAGCGGTGCGCGAACGGACTTCGGGAGGAGCATAACCGTATCGGAAGAAGGCGGCACGGGTGTAGGAACAGACGCTTGATCCCTATCGAACACATCACCGAAGAGCGAATCTTCGAGTCTCGTACCGAGGTCGCCGAAGGGCGTGTGGTCGATGAGCCACACTTGGATGCGCTCGAACGTGCGCATCTGCAAGGCAACGGCAGTAACGATGAGCAGGAGACCCGCGACACGCTTCACGATGCCTGTATAGGCATTCAGCAGGCGTACGGATCGCACAGCCCACTGGCCGCCGTAGCCGACGAGCAGGAGCGGCACCGCGGTGCCAAGCGCATACATCGTAAGGAGCATCGCCGCTCTGAGCCCAGGTTCGTCACGCACCAGACTGAACGCAAACCCGAGAGCCGGACCCGCGCACGGCACCCACACGAGACCAAGCGTGAGACCGATGAGCAGGGCTGTCGCAGGCGACTCGGGACCAAGAATACTGCGGGCGGCGCTTTGGACGTCGGCACCCGTCTGTTGAATGCGTGTCGTAATCGTGCCTGCCGTTTCCATTATGGCAATCGATGCAGCGGCTGCGATGAGCACACCTACAATGCCGTACTCGAGGAAGAAGAGTGCTGCGCCGACCGACCCAATGAGGCGTAGGTAGCGGCTCGATGTGAGGAATCCCACACCAAAGAGCACCAGCGCAGCGAAGGTCGCGATCCGCAACACATCCGCCGCGATGAGGAAATGCCGAAACACGTAGTGCAGCGCAAATGTGAACGCAACGAAGGACACCACCATGCCGATGATCACGAGGAGCGGGCGCCACCTGCTCTGGCCCGTCACACTCACGCCCAGGACGATCGGCACGAGTGGCAAGATGCACGGCAGGAGGATCGTGAGAATCCCCGCTGCGAAGAGTGTTAGTGCGAGCAGAAACGTGTGCATGGATCAGGACCGAAGGAGTGCTTGGAGCTCTGCATCCGTCGGACCTTGGATCGTCTGGAGTGCGTTCCCCTGACCATCCACGAGCACGAATGTGTGCTGATACGTCACGCCGTACCGCTGTTTCAGTGCTGTTTCCGTGTCATAATCGACTTTATAGGTCGAGAGTGGGAACGGGTGCGTGGAGTACCAGGCCGTCAGCTGCTGGTTGGCATTCTTGCACACGGGGCACCATGCAGCGTGGAAGAAGAGGACCTTCTTCTGACCGTTGCTGAGCACGCTCGGACTGTACGCACCGTATGATCCATCAACGGGCTCCACAACTTCCGTAGGAACGGGTTTTGGCATCGAATCGATAGTCGGCTTGGGCGCCTCTTTCACCATTGCATCATCGTTAGCAAGGGGATCACTCTCGTCAATCATCATGACCGGTGCAGGTTCTTCCGGCGGTGTCTCGTCGCGCATTTCGGCATCGATGCGAGCTCGATCCTCAGACGTACGAAGGTACTGCTGGCACCCGACAAGTGACACAGTGAGAACAATCGGCAAGAGCAATCGTGCGAAGCGCATGGTGAGCGGGAGAAGAAACTGAGGAAGTATACACTATGTTCCCCGCTTCGGTTTTGCTCGATCAGCCTTTCCAAGCACGAGCGACGACGGACAGTCGTTCTTGAACACGCACGCCCCGCATTTTCTTCCGCGTGCCGTACAAACGGCACGACCGTGGGAAATCAGGAGCACCGTCACGTCGCGCCAGCGCTCTTTCGGTGCCGCTTCCATGAGATCCAACTCGATCTTCTTTGGATCGTGCTGATTCGAGAGGCCAAGCCGCTGCGCAAGGCGCTGCACGTGCGTATCGACCGCAATGCCAACGTTCTTCCTGAATGCAGCCGAGAGAATCACCGATGCTGTTTTACGCCCGACGCCACGCAATCCCAGCAAATCCTCCATCGTATCCGGCACATTGCCGCCGTGCTTCGCAACGAGCACCGCACAGGTCTCCTGAATGCTTCGCGCCTTCATGCGATACGTGCCACAACTGTGAATATCGCGCTCAAGCTCGGGGCGACTTACGTTCAAATAATCTCTAGCTGTTTTGTACTTCGGATACAAAATCTCCTTCGTTACGATATTTACACGCGCATCGGTGCACTGCGCCGAGAGGATGACCGCGACGAGCAAATCGAGCGGCGTGCGGAAATGGAGAAACGTCTTCGGCGGATCGTACAGACATCCCAGTTTTGCGAGCACCGTCGGCAATGGAATACCGTTTCGACGACGCATTGAATCATGAAGAAGGAAGTATGAATGATGATAGAACACGAAGACCATAATTCGTAATTCATAATTCCTCCTTCCGCTGTATCATCACTGCTCGATGGCACTTCCCTCACTCACCGTCTTCGACATTGAAACAACCGGCCTCGACCCCCGGAAGGGCCACAGGATCGTCGAAATCGCAGGTTTGCGCATCGAGAACGGGATCATCACCGACAAGACCTTTGAAAGCCTCGTAAACCCGGAGCGGCCGATCCCACCCGAATCGCGGCAGATCAACGGCATCGGCGATAGTGACGTGAACGCGGCCCCGACGATCATGACCGTCCTTCCGGAATTCCTGGCATTCGCCCAAGGCTCAATCCTCGTCGCACACAACGCTGCGTTCGACATGGGCTTTCTCGAGTGCGAGAAGGAATTCTGCTGGGGGTACGTCGAACTCCCCGAGTGTCTCTGTAGTATGCGCCTCAGCCAGAGCCTCTACCCGAACGCCTTCCGCCACAACCTCGATATCCTCAGCGAACGATTCTCGATGCCTCTCCCCGAAGGGCGTCACCGCGCGCTCCCCGATGTCATCCAGACGTCAAACATCCT
>CAYQJY010000102.1:0-3163 GCA_964418005.1 uncultured Candidatus Peribacteria bacterium | reverse complement strand
TCTTGCTCCCAATGCTCTACGTCACGGCTGGTTCCATCTTCATCATGTGGCTCGGTGAACTCATCACGGAGAAGGGGATCGGCAACGGTATTTCGCTCATCATCTTCGCCGGCATCGTCGCGGGCATTCCCGCGAATATCACGGCATTGTCCCTCGCTGGAGCGACGCAAGCGGGCACGGTTGTCTTCTTCGTCATCCTCACGATCGCGATGCTCATTGCAGTCATCATCTTTACCGATGCACATCGACTCATTCCGCTCACGTATGCTAACCAGGGTGCGGGTCGCGGTGTGCAAGGCAGCATCCCAATTCGTCTCAACCAGGCAGGCATGGTGCCGATCATCTTCGCCGTTTCCCTTATCACGCTTCCATCGATCATCGCGCAGTTCCTCGTGACGGCCCCTCGCTTCCAGTGGCTCGTTGCGTTTATCAATGAGCACATGAACCCGGCGAGTCCGGGCTATGGCTACATCGTGCTCTACTTCCTCCTCGTTGCGCTCTTCAACTTCTTCTACGTATCGGTCACGTTCAAGCCGGCCGATCTTGCGGAATCAATTCAGAAGCGTGGCGGATTCATCCCGGGTGTGCGTCCTGGGCAGCAAACGGCCTCAATGCTCGAGAACATCAGCAATCACCTCAATCTCTCCGGAGGGTTCTTCCTCGGTCTCATCGCCGTCATTCCGCTCCTCTTCACGATGTATACCGCGCTCCCGAGCGCAGATATGCTCATCTCTGGTTCCGGACTCATCATCTTGGTCGGCGTCGTGATGGAATTGATTCGGCAAGTAAATGCTTCCATGCTTGCTCACGACTACGAAAAGCTAGTCTAAAATTGCTATCAGCGTTGTCATCCCGAGCAAAGCCACGAACCATGACATTGGATACGGTTCATTTTTTCGTGTACTCTCTTCCGGCCCATGGATCTTCTCCTCTTTGGCATTCAAGGTTCCGGGAAAGGCACGATGGCCCGGAAACTCGTCGAAGCATTCGGGTTCTACCACTTCGACGCGGGTGCGGAGTTGCGAGCGGAGATTCAAGCGGGATCGGAACTCGGAAAGCAGATTGCAACGTACATTGAGCATGGCAACTTGGTCCCGAACGACGTAATGATGCAGGTGTTGCGTGGTCATGCGGGCAACTTCCTGCGCACGCAGCCGGTGATTTTCGATGGCATTCCGCGGTATCTCGATCAGCAGCGTGATTTCGAGCTCTTCATGAGCGAGCAAGGACGCGAGTTCCGCTGCATCGATCTTACGCTCGACGAAGAAACGGCAGTTCGTCGTTTGATTCAGCGAGGCATCGAACAAGGGAGAAAGGACGACAAAACCGAGGAGTACATTCGTCATCGCATCGGGTGGACGAAGGAGAAGACGACGCCGGTGATCGAGAATTTGCGCTCGCGTGACATGCTCCTCACCGTCGATGGCGCTGGCACACCCGCAGAGGTGTATCCGCGCATGGTGGATGCTATGGAGAAGCTGGGGTTCGTTGTACGCTGAGTGCATGGCTCGGTCCCAGGTCTTCACCGACGATGAAATTGCGTCTTTCCGCATTGGAGGGAAGATTCTTCGTGAGTGTCTCGAAATGCTCCGGGGCCGTGCAGTCGCTGGGATCACCACGGCGGAACTCGACCGTCTCTGCGAAGCGTACATCCGCGATCATGGAGGCGTTCCAGCGTTTAAGGGATATGAAGGATTTCCATCGTCACTTTGCACATCCCTCAATGCTGAGTGCGTTCATGGCATGCCCGGCCAGCGGGTTCTGAAGGATGGCGACATCATCAATCTCGATAGTGGGGTGATCTACGATGAGCTCTACACCGATGCCGGGATTACCGTGCCCGTCGGGAATGTGTCGAAGGACGCGCACCGCGTGATCGATGCGTCTGAAGAGGCACTGCGGCGCGCGATTGCTCTCGTGAAAAGTGGTGTGAAGGTGGGCGATCTCAGCGCAGCGATCGAAGCGACTGCGCATGAATTCGGGTGCAACCCAGTGCAGAATCTCGTTGGGCACGGTCTCGGTCGAACACTGCACTGTTACCCAGACATCCCGAACGAAGGCCGCGCGGGCGGGGGAGCGCAGCTACCCACAGGAACGGTCGTCGCGATCGAACCGATCTTCACACTCGGGAGCGGGGCGATGGTCTTTGCGCCTGATGGATGGACGATTCTGTCCAAAGAAGGGGCTCTTTGCGCCCAAACGGAACATTCCATTCTTGTCACGGAGGCGGGGCACGAGATCCTCGCATGAGCTGGAAACAAGCCTATATTTCTTACTAAGAAACATATTGTTAATTTGTCTAGTCAATTTTCCTGTTCTTGCGCTTTTTCGCCCTTATGTGCTTGCTGATGGCAAAATCGCTCGGTAGAGTGCCCCGGCGTTTTTCTATTCGTTTCGCCTTTCACCCCTCTGTGTCCAAGGATGTCATTGAGCTCGTCGGCGTCGTGGAAGAGACCTTCCCGAATGCCACGTTCCGCGTCAAAATCACGAGTCCGGAAGCGGAAAATCACGAGCTTCTCTGCCACCTGGCCGGTCGCATGCGCGTCCACCGCGTACGCATCCTCCCAGGGGACAAAGTGAAGGTCGAGATGACGCCCTATGATTTGCAGAAAGGTCGGATCACGTTCCGATTCACGAATTTCGATCCGAACAATCCACCCCCGCCTCGTCCCGGCTCCAAGAGCCCTCCCCCCTCCAGCACCCCACAAGCCGCATGAAAGTCCGCCCCTCCGTCAAACGCATCTGTAAAGATTGTTACGTGTTCCGTCGTCGTCGCGGCAACGGAAAGATGACGATCCGCGTCGGCTGCAAGAATCCCAAGCACAAGCAGCGTCAAGGCTGATTCCTCCCCTCTACCCCGCTTATGGTCCGTATCTCAGGCGTCGTACTCCCTGGCAACAAACGTCTCTTCGTCGCCCTCACGGCGATCAAGGGCATCGGTCAGCCTCTCGCTCGCCGCATCTGCGCCGACGTGCATATCGATCCGCTCCTCAAAGCTGAGACGATTACGGAACAGCAGGAAGCCCTTCTTCGCGGACGTATCGAGAAAGAAGTCACAGAGGGTGAGTTGACCCGCAAAGTTGGTCTCGATGTGAAGCGCCTCCAAGACATTGGCACGTGGCGCGGCATGCGTCATCGCAAGAAGCTCCCGGTTCGCGGACAG
>CAYQJY010000101.1:0-3186 GCA_964418005.1 uncultured Candidatus Peribacteria bacterium | reverse complement strand
GAACTGTTCACTCGTCATACCCTTCCCTGTTTCGTCGAGCACAAAGAGCGCTCCGCCGATCTTATTCGCACTCTCGATCAGCCGTAGCGATTCGTCTTCTTTCTGCTTTGCAGGATCTTTCTCTTTGCTCGCTGGTAGTTCGACGATTTCCAGCTTGGAGACACGCTCAAGGCGTTCGATGTAGAACGCACAGCCTTCTTTCGCGAATGCTTCCTTTATCGAACCGATGCAGAGGAGGGTGATGTGTTGCACCCACACATCTTAGCGTCCTTCTTTCGTTTGTCCTCTAGCCCAAATGTTCGTCGCAGCGTCGAAGTTCGACATCATCTGCTTCAGGACCGAACGGACGTCAAAGGTCAGTGTTAAATCATGGGCCTTGAGAATCTTGTCTGCGGCATGATGGTCGTTTATCAGATCGTTATTCGTTATGTAATTCAACGCTTCATTCGACACCGTTTCGGCCCGGCGCAGGATGTCCTTGGCGTCGGCGATGGACATACCAGGATTCCTCTCAATCTCTTCCAGAATGCCTACATGACGCTCGAAGAAGCTTGCCATAGCATTCGTATGTTGCATGTAACGGCGCATAACTGTGCGCTCCTGTGGTGCGAGCTTCGAGAGAAGATCCTCCTCGATTTTGCCTACACCCATTTGCTCGTAGATACCACCCCGACCAGCTACGGACTGTGCAGAGATGTAATCCGCACGATCGATCGGTTGCCTACCGGCAGGCACGTTTGCAGAGCCAAAGCCATACTGGTCCGTGTTCGCTATCTTTCCGCCTAATGCCGTTCCTCCGGAGGACGATGACGGCTTCGACGTATCCGCCAGAACCGTCTTCTCTGCAAACGCTTTCCGGCCAAGTGCATCCTGTGCAAGTGCGTGTTCGGCATCGAGCACCTTCACTTCCAGACGGGACTGCTTGATTCCTTCGATCGTCCCGAACTCCGTGATGCCACGACCGGACTTTGTCATCTCAAAACCAATAACCGCCCCATTCGCCAATTGCACACCCGGCAACACGTGTCCCTTCGTATGGATCTGGAGCAACTTCTCTCCCGGCTGGAGCAGGGGCTTCACAGATCGAAGCGCCGCAAGAAGGAAGAGCTTCGTTCCGCTGCGACACTGAAGATTCTTATTGAGAATGGGATCAGCAATGCTGTTATAATCGCGTTCGTAGGCAATCTTCTCACCAAGCTCCTCGAACATCGAGAGTTTCAAATCGGCAAGCCGGGAAACTGTGAGCGTCTTGAACTCCTCGGTATCTTTTTCTCTCTGTGCATCCTTCCGCTGCAATCGTGCGCCAAGCCCCTGCTCGACCTTGAGCATGAATGGCTCGTACGCGTTTTTCTTGAAGACATCCGCCGTCGCAACGACAGCTGTCGTAGAACGGAGATAGTTGATCCATTCGACATCAGCGACGACACCTTCAAGTCCTGTCGTGTCGCCCTTCTCGAAATAGCGCGCAGCAAACTCTGCCTTCGTTGCTTCTATATTTTGCTGCGCCTCGCGCAATGCCGCCGAGCGCTGTGAAAATGTCAGACCCGAATCCGCCATCGACGTATCGAGCGAACTTGCTGGAAAAGGTTTTGTTCCATAAAGAACTGCACCAATACCTGTCGCAGACGCCGTCCCAATTCCTACACGCACCAACCACGCACGGCGATTTTCAACTGCTGGATCGCGCGCCTCTGGAGCACCAGAGGCATCCAATTGCTCATCGAGAGGGAGTTGTGACATATGGAATCTTTATACTGTATTTATAAATTTTGTCAATAACCGCTCACCTCTTCTGGAGCACAGAGACCGTTTCGATATGCGCCGTGTGTGGGAACATATCCACCGGTTGGACCGTGCGCAGTTCATAACCAGCTTTCAGAAGTGCACCGAGATCGCGTGCAAAGGTCGCAGTGTTGCAGGAGACGTACACGATCGTCCGCGGGTTATGGGCGATGACCGACTCAAGCGCGGCAGGATGCAGGCCTGCGCGCGGCGGATCGACGACGATGACATCGAATGCGTACTTTCCTCCCGGCTTGAGTTGATCTTTCAGAACCTGTTCTGCACGGCCCTTGTAGAAGCTGATATTCCCGATGCGATTTTTGCCTGCCGAAGCTAACGCATCTTCCACAGCGGCAGGATGGCTCTCGATGCCCACGACTTTCTGCGCGAAGCGGGCGAGATACTGACCGATCGTGCCCATACCGCAGTACGCGTCGAGTACGGTATCTTTCGGGTTGATGTCCGCGCCCTGCGAAATCGCGTGATAGAGCTTCTCGGCGGCAAGGGTATTGGTTTGGAAGAAGGAGAAAGGCGAAATGTCGAACTCAAGATCAAAGAGGCGTTCGCGGATCGTCGGTTTCCCGACGAGCGGGTAGATGGGCGGATTCTCCGGTTTGTCGTTGAGGCCGGTCGACTCGATGATGAGGAGCGATGCCAATCCCGGACGCCCGCCGAAGCGCATGAAGTACTGAAAGAGCGGTTCGAGCTCCTTCTTCTTGGCATTCACCATGAACGCAATCATGTTCTCGCCCGTGTGCATGCCACGTCGCAGGAGCAAGTTGCGAAGGAGTCCTTTGTGCGTCTTGGGGTTATAGACCGGGAGCTTCGTCTCCTGCATGAAGCGCCGAATGTCCATCAGGAGCATCGTCAGCGACTCATCATAAAGGTGACACTCCGTAATCGGCAGCACGGTCGACCATTCATTCGGTTGGTGAAACCCGATCGTCGGCCCCTCGTCGATGTACTTCTTCTTTCCATTCACCTCCTCCACCCGCATCGAGGAATACCCGAAACTCATTTCTAGCTTATTGCGATAGTTGAAGACTTGCGGACTTGGAATGATCTTCAGTACGCGGCCGGGGAGCTGCTTACGCACCGCTTCGTCGATCGGCGTGAGGTGCTCGAGTGTCTCGCGGACAATCCCCTCCTTATATGTCAGTTGTTTGTCGTACGGAAGTTGCTGCCACTGACACCCACCGCATACGCCAAAATGCGGACACCGCGCGGGGATCTCGTCCTTCGATTTTCGGACAACGTTCTCAATGCGTGCTTCCGCGTAGCGATCCTTCACTTTCGTGAGGATAACGCTGAGCTGCTGACCCGGAACAGCCCCCGCAACGAAGACGGGAATTCCCTCCAACATCGCGAGACCTGCACCTCCATGGGTCAGTTTTTCGATGGTGA
>CAYQJY010000100.1:0-3269 GCA_964418005.1 uncultured Candidatus Peribacteria bacterium | reverse complement strand
GAAGGAACTCGATCGCCTCGGTGGAACGATCGTCATCGGAAAAGGCATACCAAGCTTTCAATCGCCCGAGGATGCAGCGACAACGATCGTGCGTGAAACAGAGAACGTGAAAGGAAAAACAACGTTCGCTCTCCGCAGCGTCGGCGTGGAGAAGCGAACCGTGCACGACTGGTACCGCAAAGGGAAAGATGCTCTGAAAAAAGCAGGACGACCGGCACGGTACGTTGGCAATGAACACGAACCAGCAGCAACGGCACTCCTGAAGGACGCAGGACTTATCAATGGGAAGTGTGGGTGTGAACTCATCCTCCTGTGGGATCAAGAATCGGAGGCGTTCTGGGGAGGGAAGACGGTGGCTGCACAGGATCCTGATGCATACACGAAGCGCGATATGCAGAAGCCGGTGCGCGACACGCGCGTGGGGCTGCTCCCACCAAAGCTAGCGCAAATTCTCCTGAATGGCGGAGAATGGCTTGCACGAGCTGCGAACCCGAAGGTTCCGAAGAAGCCAACGATCTTCGATCCCTTCTGCGGCACAGGCGTTATTCCGCTCGAGGCGTTGCTTCGGGGATGGACCGTCCACGCGTCGGACACATCCCAAAAAGCGGTGAATGGTGCGCTGAAGAATATCGAATGGGCACGCAAGGAGTACGGCATTCTGAAGAAGGACGTTGCGGCATCGATCTGGAAACAAGATGCGCGGAAGCCGTTCGCCATCAAGGAACCTCCGCACTTCATCGCGACGGAAACAACACTCGGCCCCGCGCTCACGACGCGACCAACGATCAAAGAAGCGCAGAAAATGCGAACCGAAGTTGAGGATATCGAAATCGATTTCCTGAAGAACGTTCGCGCGACGCTGCCAGGCATCCCCGTGGCACTGACCTTCCCTGTATGGATGGTCTCGTCGGGACCGCTCGTCCTCGAACGCACGTGGAAGGAACTTGCCACTCTCGGCTTCGAAGCAAAACTACCTGCGGGATTGCAGGGTGACATGCCGGGACGCGCAAGCCTCCTCTACCGCCGCGGCGACGCTGTGGTCGGGCGGGAAGTCGTCTTCCTCGCGCAACGTCCATGAAAGAGTATCTGCGGATCTTCGCGAAGGTCGGCATCGCGCTCTTCTGCGTGTGGCACATGCTCGCGGTGGGACTCTACTGCATTCCGCCGGATACGAAGGATGCAGCCTCGACGTGGTTGCGAAAGAACGGGATGCCGTACGTGCAAAAGTACATGATGATCACGAGCCAATGGCAGCAGTGGAACCTCTTTGCACCCAACCCCCTGCGACGCATTGTCTTTTATAAAGTGGAGAAACAGAATGCGAAGGGAGAGTGGGCCTTCGTCACATCAATCAACGATCATACGTACCGACCGTGGCGCCACGCCGTCCGTTTCAAGCTGCTCGGACAAGCGCTCGAGGAAAAAACGACGCGCCCTCTATTGGCAGAAAGAGCACTACAAGTATTGTGCAAAGAACTGTCACTCGAGCCAGGAGCCAACGTTCGCATCTGGCACGATATCACGGTCGTTCCGTATATCCACCCTTCGCCCAGGAAGCAGTGGTGGGATATCTGGAAACCGCACTTCGAATCGACTCTCGCGATAGAATCCAGCTGCGCCTCATGAAACACCTACTTGATACATTCGATGGATTTTTCTTTGCACGGCGACGCGCGTGGCCCTTCGGGTTGATGCGCATCGGGTGGGCCTCGGTGGCACTCGCGTTCTTCCTCATGCAATGGAACGATGTTGCCGCGTACTACAGCGACAGCGGCTTCCTCCCGCGCGACCTCGTGATGCACGTCACCCGGCAGGATTGGATTTTTAGTGCGCTCTTCTTCAGTGGATCCGAATGGTTCGCACGCGTCGCGTACTTCATCATGCTGCTCTCACTCGTCTGCATGATCATCGGTATCGCCCCGCGCATCAGCACCGTCCTCAGCGTGCTCCTTATGTTTTCATTCCATGAACGCAATGCGATGACACTCGGCGGAGGTGACACCGTATTACGAAACGTTGGCTTCATCCTCATGCTTGCTCCTGGTATTCAGGCTCTGTCGCTCTGGCGCGCGATACATCAGTGGAAACACTGGAAAACAGCACGCGTTCTCCTCCCGGCCTTAACCATGCCTGCATGGCCGTATCGTCTGCTCCTCTGGCAAATGATCATGATCTACGGATCATCACTCTGGTTCAAGCTCCTCGGACAGATGTGGCTCGACGGCACGGCCGTCGGTGCGGCCCTCCATCACTTGATCTTCGTCAAGTGGTCGTACGACGTACTGAACTTTCTCATGCCCATTGCACCGTTCATCACGTGGGCAACGCTCGTGTGGGAAACATCGTGGCTTCTCCTCCTCGTCCCCCGTTCGTTCGCACAACTCGTCGCAGGTCCGAAGCTGCAATTCCCGATGAAACGCATCATCCTGATAGGCGGCGTCCTCTTCCACGGATCTATCGCGTTCCTCATGGATGTAGGATCATTCCCATATGCACTCCTCGCCGGATACATGGGGCTCCTCGACGATCGCGACCGCGCGTGGCTGAAGCGCATACTCGATCGAAAACAAACGCATCCGATCGTCGTCCTCTACGACGGCTCGTGTCGCCTCTGCCGCCGCAGTGCCTTCGTCCTCGCGCTGCTCGACACCTTCTCGCATCTGCACCTCACAGACTTCCGCAACGATGCGGCGCGGAAAGAAGTGGCACCACACCTCGACGAATCACAGCTCGACCTCGCGCTCCACATCCTCCTTCCAGACCGAAGGCCCGGCGAAGCCTCGGCGAAGTCGGGCCAATCCATTCGCACCGGCTACGACGCCTTCCGCTTCATGGCCTGGCACCTGCCGCTTCTGTGGATCGCCGCCCCGTTCCTCTATCTTCCCGGCATCACACACCTAGGGCGCCAAATCTATGCCTGGACAGCCAAAAACAGGACCAAATGCACCCATGACCGGTGCTAAACCCGTTGCGCGAGCCACAATGATTCCGTAGACTCGCGTGGCTCCTTTTATTGTCGTCTAATAAACCGTCGCGAAGCGCGGGTCTCCCGCGCTGGAGCGACACTTTGCCGGGAAAAGAGCTCGCGAGAGAAACCCCGGAGGGGTGTCTTTCGCGCATACGTTCCCCTGTAGCTCCCGGCTTCGTCTGCGGACTTCGCCGAGGCAGGCAATGGTAGGAACCCTTCGATCGGTCATTGTTCCAAGCACGGCACATTCCCCTGTAGCTCAATGGTAGAGCACCTCGCTGTTAACGAGGGGGTTACTGGT
>CAYQJY010000099.1:0-3373 GCA_964418005.1 uncultured Candidatus Peribacteria bacterium | reverse complement strand
GCGATCGCGAATGTCGAGCGGCCATCCATGAGTTCCCGAAGGGCCTCTTGGATCAGTTTCTCCGTTACGGAATCGAGCGCAGATGTCGCTTCGTCGAGGACGAGGATCGGTCGGTCCGCCAGGAAAGCCCTAGCGATTGCGATCCGTTGTTTCTCGCCACCGGAAAGTTTTACCCCGCGCTCACCGACGAGCGTGTCAAGACCCTTCGGCAATTGTCGAACGAACTCCCATGCACGAGCCTTCTTCAGCGCTTCCACGATTTCCTCGACCGTCGCGTCCGGTCGTGCGATCGCGACGTTATCTAGGATACTTCGGTGGAAGAGCTCCGGTTGTTGCGGAACAAGGGAGATGAATTCACGGAGACTTCGCTGTGTCACGTATGCGATATCTTGGTTGTCGACGCGGATGTAACCCGAATCGACGTCGTAGTATCGCATAAGCAACTTCATCAACGTGGTCTTCCCCGCTCCGCTTTTTCCGACGAACGCGATCGATTCCCCGGCCCGTACCTCCAGCGAGAAGTTATTTACGACTCGCCGCAGGCCTTCGCCATAACTGAAGTCGACCGCATGGAAGGTAACGTTTCCCTCCTCCACGATCAGTGCACGTGCACTTGCAGCGTCCTGCACGTCAGCCTCCTTATCGTAGATTGCCGCCATTTCTTCCGCGTCCATGAGGTGTTTGAAGACCTTATTCAGAACGTTCCCGATGTCGAAGGTCTGGTAGACCATCAAAATCGCGTACGTTTGGAAGAAGACAAAGTCCCCGATCGTGACTATTCCTTCTTGCCAGCCGTAGACCAGCCCGGCGATGATCCCGAATTCCATGAACCCGATAAAGAGTCCCTGGACGCGCGCGATCCAACCGCCGAAGAGCCACGCCCAAAAGCGTTTTTCACGGCAGTCCTCGCTGATGCGATCGAAACGCTCTTGTTCCGCTGTTTCCTGCGCGTAGCTTTTCACGACGCCGTTGTTACTGAAGGAGTCGGCGAACGCTGCTCCCACAGCGCTATCAGCTTTCGAGGCGATTTCGTCGCGCGGCATGCGTAGTCGTGCCAAGAACCAACTCGCGACGCAGTACGTGACTGCCCACAGGCTGAATGCGATGCCGTACCACGGGTTTTTCGCCCAAAACACGAACACGGTGATGACCATCATTACCAAGCTGCGTCCAAGGCTATAGACCCATGAGTCCGTCACGAATTCGAACGTGTGCCGTATGCGTTTCGACGCCGTCACAAGCCCGCCCGCGAAGGCGCTCTCGAAGAACGTCGCCGATTGCCGCTGGACGTTCGCGAAGCTCAGGTTGTCGATGTCGCGCATGCAACTCGTTTCGAACCGAACGATGCACCAGTCGTACGCCAGCCACGCGATATTATGCGCGACGAGCGTCCAAAAGATGTACCACAGCGCGGTCCATACGATGCCGGACGACCGCTCGTTGTTCGCGGCGATCGCGGTGGCGATGTGCGAGAGCCACATGGGCATGATGCACTTCGTGACCACGGTCAGGACCATAAACACATTCAGGAGCGCGAAGACCCATCGGTGTTGCCATAACACCGGAGCGTAGGCGTTCCATATCTTCCCAACTTTCGATGTCATGACGATTCCCCTATCTGCGATGGTGAGAAAAAAGCAGTGAAACAATCGGACGATGTCCGACTGGCTGTAAAAGCTGAACGATGGTATAGATTTTCTTTTGCGACACAACGAAATACAGAGAATTCGCAGCAGCTAGATCAAACAAAGATCATCATATTTTTTGCATGCGGAGACTTGCATTATGGGTGTACGAGCGTACACTACGGACATGCCCACCCTCTCCCCCGCCGCTCCCCTCTCTGGCGCTACCCCCGTCTCCATCGACGCCTGCGCACTAATGATGCAGGGCGATCTGCTGGTGCAGATGGTGAGGAACTTTCCGGTCCCCTGCCAGGTCCGGGTGGTGTTGTCTCCCACGCGGGATGCCACCGCCCGGCGCCTGCAGAGCCGGCTCCAGGCTATGGGCTGCACCGTCACGAAGCGACTCCTTTCTTCGACCCGCTGACATGTCCCGCGACACCAAAAACGCCGGCTACGCCTTCCTCTTCTCGGTGATGATTACAGTTGCTGCTGCGGTCGCACCACACGTGTTTCTTCCGTAAGGTCCGGATGCCGAAGGTGTGGCGAATCGTTGTGGTGTAATCCGGGATCATGTTCAGAACGATTGTGATGATACATCGTCACCATCTGTTGAAAGCGTTGCGCGTATCGATAGCCCGGCTGTCCTTCCCTGAGAAGCCAGAGTGTTTCCTCCACTTGTCGCCCAAACAACGCGCGTGCAGCATTGATAAACCTTCCTGTGTCGTCCTGCGCATCGAGCTTATTTCCGAGTGCAGCATCAAGCGCTGCAGGGTTGTCGACGAACGTATCCAGCTTTTGTAGCTGAAGGACGTCCACGTCGTAGAGCATTTTCTTGACCATATCCCGCGTACCTTCTCATAGATCGACGCAAAGTCAATTATTTGATCTTCAGGAATTTCCGCTTCCCGACCTTCACGACTCCCTTCGTAGCCGGTGCATGGATCTCGGTGACAGGGGTTCCATCGATCGAAATTGCACCTTGGTCGATGAGCCTGCGACCGTCGCTCTTGCTGGCGATCATCCTCTCGCGCGCCAGGACATCGAGGAGCGATTCTCCTTTCTTTGCTGTTGTTTCGGGCATGTCGTCGGGCACGCCGCCGTTGCTGAACACCTGCTCAAAGTTAAACACTGCCGCGTCGGCGGCCGTGGAACCGTGGTAGAGGGTTACGATTTCCTTCGCCAGGCGTACCTTTGCGTCGCGGGGATTCGCTTTGATCAGTTTCTTCGCTTCGGCCATGTCGACCTCCGTGCAGAGCTCGAAGTACTGTTCCATTAGATCGTCCTTCACACTCATCACCTTGCCGAACATGTCGTTCGGCGCGTCGTCTAGGTAGATGCAGTTGTCGTAGCTCTTACTCATTTTGCGGCCATCGGTTCCCTCTAGTAGGCGCATTGTCATTACGAACTTTTCACGCTTTCCGAGGCGAGATTGCAACGTTCTCCCTGCGAGCATGTTGAACTCTTGATCGGTGCCGCCGAGTTCGACGTCGACGTCGAGAATCACCGAGTCGTAGCCCACCATTACCGGGTACAGGAACTCGTGCACGCCAATATCCTTCCCGTCTTTCATGCGCTTTTCAAACATGTCCCGCTGCAGCATTTGCTGCACCGTGAAGTTGGACGCAAGCGAAAGGATGTCATCGAAGAGAAGCTTCCTGAGCCACTCGTGGTTGTATCGCACATCGATCTTTGAAAAATCGAGCACCTTTGACGCTTGCGTTTTGTAGGTTTCAAAGTTGTCTTTCACC
>CAYQJY010000098.1:0-3399 GCA_964418005.1 uncultured Candidatus Peribacteria bacterium | reverse complement strand
TTGCTTCACCGACGTCTTCGATTTTCAGTGCGATTTGCAAGCGGCCCGATTGATCCTGCAACGTCGCGAACGTCATCTTGCCCATATCCCGGAGGAGTACGAGGCGTCCGGCGATCTTCACACTCGTACCGTCTTTCTGGGCACGCGCATCCTCCAATGAGTGCGATCGATCAAACAACGCTGCATACGGATTCTTGCCGCTCGCGCGCAGCTTTTGAGCTTTCTGGTACCGAACGTCGTCCATGGCACTCAGAATACCGCATGGAGAAGGGAAGAGGTAGGATGGGGACATGCGCTTACTCGCTCTAGTCCTCTGTGCCGCCCTTGTTCTTCCGTCTGTCGCATTCGCCGCGTCGCCGACCTCCACATGGAAGGGTGAATTCCTGTCGGCAAACACGAAGTCATTCTTCATACCTCGATGGGCGATATCCCGCTAGAGCTCGATGCCGACGCGGCGCCGAAGGCTGTTACCAACTTCGTAATCCTTGCGAGGGGCGGGTATTACGATGATTTGATATTTCATCGTGTCATTCCACAATTCATGATCCAGGGTGGCGCTCCATATGGTGACGGCACAGGAAACGCGTCGATCTATGGTGCGCTTTTCGAAGACGAGATAAACGATATTAAACTCGAGCGAGGCGTCATTGCGATGGCGAACGCGGGACCCGACTCGAACGGCAGTCAATTTTTCATCGTCCAGGCGGACGAGACGCCGTGGCTGGATGGACGCCACACAGTCTTCGGGAAAGTGAGTTCAACGTCCGGTATGGACGTCGTCGATGCGATTGCTGCAGTGAAGCGCGACGAAGCTGATAAGCCAGTGAAACCCGTGACGTTCACGGTGGAAGTGGAAGAACGTCTGGCACGAGTTTCGCTCGGGAAGAAGCCGCAGGAAAGAAAGCTTTCGAACAGCGCCAAACGCATCAACGTGGCAAAGCGTGATGCAGCCGCGCGAAAACTCGCGTCGAAAATGCAAATAGCCGAGCCCTGCACGCCGTATTGGAGCGGAAAGATCGGCATGTGCGCACCGGTCGAATGGATGCGTCTGCACAGCAAGACAGTGCAGCGCATGAAGCTGTCAAAGGTAATCGACACGCTCTATGAAACAGACATTCCGCTGGAAGGACGGTTGGCCTACGCGAAGATCGCTCTGGGTAAAGAGCTTCACTTTACCGTGACGTCGAACGACATGAATAACGGTTCCATTTCGGCCGGAAAATTCGTTCTGGGGTATGAGCTTGTCGAACTGCGGCCAGTGACCCTTGATGACGAAACGCTCAATGTCCACGTATTCGAGGCTGAATCGAACCAGGGATTCCCTGTTCGTTACTATGAATTGGATCTCGTCAAAGGCAAGCGAGTACTCTCCGTTACCGTCGAAGCGCCTCTCGCGATATCCGACGTCGACCATGGAGAAATCATCGCGTTTTTCGAGAGTTTAACTTTGAAGAGGCCGCGCGTGCGTGACGTCAAATGATAAATCTGTACGATAGACCCATGCATATACCCCCGTCGTCCCTCGCCCTCGCATTCATCCTCTCGCTCGTTGCGGCCCCCACCGCCGATGCGCTCATGTGGTCGTCCTTCACTGCAGCGACAACGAAGTACGATGTTCGTGCGGCGATCAAAGCAAAGCGCTCTGCGCCAAAGAAGCGTGCTGCATCGGTGGAATTGCCGATCATCGCGAAAGGGGGACTCGTGTTCGGTGATGTTGAGGCGACGACAACGATTGTGATGTTCACGGATATCCAGTGTCCGTTCTGTAAGCGCTTCACGAACGACACCTATCCGAGTCTGAAGAAGGACTACGTCGATACGGGGAAGGTGCGCTTTGTCGTTCGTCACTTCCCGCTCGCGTTCCATCCGAATGCTGCCCCGGCTGCTCGGGCAGTTGTTTGTGCGCGTCAGCAGAGCGATGACAAGGCACGTTCCTTATATACGAAGTTTTTTGCCCTCAAGGAGCTGACGGAGAAGGGGATTAATTCAGCAATTGGTGCGGTTGAGGGGCTGGATGCAGCGAAAGTGAAGGAGTGCATGGTGAGCGACGCTGCACAGAAGGTCGTCGATACCGATTATGCCGCCGGAACCGAGGTGGGAGTTTCCGGGACGCCAAACTTCTTTATTGTGGGTCCTAGTGGCACGCAGAAGCAAATTTCGGGTGCGTACCCTCTCGAAACCTTCGTGAAAGCCATCGAAGAAGTGCAAAAGAAGTGAGCAGGAGAGGGCAGAAGGAGGTTTCTTTTGGTTGACAGCGGCTTTCTGTGTCCTTAAAGTCCCCGCACTCCATAGCAAGGACGCCCGTTTGGGTCTCTTGTGTTCGAGTCTGCCGTCTCATTTTACCCTGAGCCCTCGAAGGGCCGAGACCAAGCGGACCAGAGGAACCTCCAAGCTCTATGATCGGTGTTATCGCCAAGAAGGTCGGCATGTCTCGCGTCTTCCGTGAAACGGGAGAGGCTGTTGCTGTGACGTACCTCGAAGTCAGCCCGAACACGGTTGTTCGCACGAAGACGAAAGAGAAGGACGGTTACGATGCTGTTGTTCTTGGTATTGAGCCGAGCGAGTGGAAGACGGGGAATGGCAAGCAGCTCAAGCGCTACAAGGTGCAGAAGGAGTGGCAGGTCGACTCGCTCGATGGGCTTGAGCCGGGCAAGACGGTGACGGTTGAAGTATTGCCGATCGATGCGAAAGTGTCCGTACAGGGCATTTCCAAGGGTAAGGGTTTCCAGGGCGTCATGAAGCGTTTCCACTTCGGAGGTGGTCCTGGCTCCCACGGTTCCCACTTCAAGCGCGAGCCGGGTTCCATCGGTATGCGCACCGATCCGGGTCGTATCTTCCGCGGACGCGCGATGGCCGGACACATGGGCTTGGAACAGATCACGGTGAAGAACCGCGCGGTGGTGGTTAATGATGCCAAAAAGAACCTCGTCGGCATTTCCGGTCCGGTCCCGGGCCCGAACGGCGCGACAGTGTTTTTGACGCTTGAGCCCGACTCCGCCAAGGCTTCGCCGGGCAAGTCCGCCTCCAAATAACCATGACAATCGACGTCTTCTCCTCCACCGGCCAAAAAGGCAAGCAGCTCACGCTGCCGGAATCGCTGTTCGGGCAGGAGGTGAACTACGGCCTCATGCACCAGGCAGTCGTGCGCGCACAGAGTTCGCGCCGACAGAGCCCAGCACACGTGCTCACGCGCAGCGAGGTCAGTGGTTCCACGAAGAAGCTCTTTGAACAGAAACACACGGGCCGCGCTCGCCGCGGTGACGTTCGCTCCCCAACCCTTCGCGGTGGTGGTAAGGCGTTCGGTCCGCGCAACGTGAAGAACTACGAGAAGGATATGCCGAAGAAGATGCGCCACGCCGCACTCCGTTCCTCGCTCAGCCTTCAGGCGGGGAAGGGGAC
>CAYQJY010000097.1:0-3416 GCA_964418005.1 uncultured Candidatus Peribacteria bacterium | reverse complement strand
GGCTCCGTCCTCCTCTCAGTCGAAATCGTCGGCATGATCAACTTCACGCTCACGCTGATCGGCGGTCTTGCCGTTCTCTCGATCATCATCGCGGGCATCATGCTCGTTCTCTCGGTCGACGAAGGACTCAAAGACCGTGCAAAGAAGGCGATCTTCGTCGCTGTCATCGGTCTCATCATCGCGCTCATGAGCTATGTCTTGGTGCGCTTCTTCATCAACATCGGATTTCAATGATCTTTACCCTGCTCCTCTCCGGCCTTGTTGAAACGGCGCATGCGCAATCTCTTAGCGGCGTCGCCGATACCGTGGGCAACGGTCTTCTATCGTTCTTCAGCGGTGATGGCGAAGGTGGTGGTGGTGCGGATGCGTATGCAGGCATTGCAGGATTTCTCCTCGAACGTTCATGGTTGATCGTCGGTATCATGACCCTCTTACTCCTCGTCCGAGCGGGACTGAAACTCATCTACGGCCAAAGCGAGGAGCGCTTCGAGGAAGCGAAACGCGGCATCGCCAACGGTCTCATGGCCGTCGTGCTCATCGCACTCACGTCGCGCATGGTCAGTGCCTTCATCCGCGCAGGCGGATCGATGTCGTCAGGCGACGCCGCATCGGGTTCGTCGATCTTCACCACAGAAATGCTCGGCATCGTTCGCTGGGTCCAAGTTCTGGTCGCCGTCCTCGCGATCGGCATGATTATCGCCGCCGTCTTCTCGGCCATGTTCAGCATGGGTTCCGATGACGCCACCTCACGCATTCGCAGAGCAGTCTTCGGCGCCGCAGCCGGCATCCTCATCCTCGGTATCGATGTCGCATTCCGTATGACCTTCGGTCTTGAGTACTTCGGTGTGCCGGGCCCCACATCACCATTCCCGATCATCGCCAGAGCGCTCGTCGTCATCAGCTTCATCCTCGGGTTCCTCGCGCTCATTGCCGTCATCATCGTCATCTACGCGGGCATCCGCATCATCCTCAGCCTCGGAAATGAAGAAGAGTTTAAGAACATGCGCTCGCTCATTTTCCGCGCGCTCATCGGCCTCTTCGTCATTCTTGTGAGCTACGTCATCGTCCGATTTGTGATCGTGGCGTTCTCCGGCTGAGTAGGTAAAATGCCGGCATGCCACAACCGATCGACCCTCGCATTTTCCGCGCGTACGACATCCGCGGACTCGCTCTCACACAACTCACAGTCGACGCTGCACGCACAATCGCGCATGGATACGGAAGCGTGTTGCGCGAGCGACTTCCAGGGAAAACCCCACGCATCTGCGTCGGGCGCGACGCTCGAACACACGGCCCTCAATTGGAGCGCGCCGTGATCGACGGCCTGATGGCTTCTGGCTGCGATGTGTACACGATCGGCATGACACCGAGCCCGCTCGGCTACTTCACCATTTGCCATGGCGCATTCGATGCCGGCATCCAGGTGACTGCAAGCCACAACCCGGCACCGGATAACGGGCTCAAGCTCTCGTTGGCACATGCACACTCGTATGCCAACGACGATATTCAAGACCTCCGTAAGCGCATCGAAGCGGGGAAATTCGTCGATGGGAAAGGATCCGTGCAGCCCTATGACGGCACGACACCATACCTCGCCAAACTGAAGTCAATGTTTGGCACGGAGCTCACGGGGTTGAAGGTTGTCGTTGACGGCGGCAACGGCGTTGCCGGCCCTGTGTACTGCGAAGCACTGCGCGAGGCGGGGGCTGAGGTCGTGGAGCTCTACATCGAGCCGGACGGTACATTCCCCAATCACCCTGCGGACCCGAGCAAGCGAGCAACGCTCAAAGAACTCCAGGAACGAGTCGTGCAGGAGAAGGCAGACCTCGGGTTCGGCTTCGACGGTGATGGCGACCGACTGGGGGTTGTGGACGAAGCAGGGCAGATTCAAACGGCGGACAACGTGATTCTCCTACTCGCACAGGACATGCTCGAGCGCAACCCCGGCACGACGGTCGTCTTCACTGTGTGCAATTCCAGCCTCCTCGAAACCGAAGTCCCTCGCCTTGGAGGAAAGCCCATCATGTGCAAGGTCGGTCACAGCAACGTCGAACGCGCGATGAACGAACACAAAGCGCTCATCGGCGGCGAGCTTTCGGGACACTTCTTCTGCTTTGAGAGCTACTATGGCTTTGACGATGCGATCGTCGCAGCGATGCACGTCGCATCGATCGTGAAACGCGGCGGCAAGCTTTCGTCGCTCATGGCGAAGTTCCCCACGGTTTATAAAGTCCAGGAACAGCGGCCACACTGCCCCGACGACAAGAAGTGGGAAGTGATCGAATCGGTCAAGAAACACTTCGCACAGCTGCACCCCGTAAACACGCTCGATGGTGCACGCATCGACTTGGGCGACGGTGCATGGGCAAGCATCCGAGCGAGCAACACATCCTCGTGCATTTCGGTCTCCGTGGAAGCCCGGTCACCCGAGAAGCTCAAAGCTGTCGAGGAAGAAGTGCTCGCTCATATGAAGTCGTACCCTGACGTCGACTGGACGAAGTTGCACTAAGCGTATACTCGAACTATGAGACTCCTCGCATCACTCCTCCTCCTCGTCATTGCCATCCCCTCTGCCGATGCGGCGGTGATCGCAGCGACAAAGCAGAAAAATCTCCCAACGATTGGTAGTGCATACGTCAACGATGATCTCAACGGCTTCGGCTTTGTCGTGACAAAAGCCCCAACGACACAAGCGTACGACACCTGGGCGCGCATCACGGGCGGGAGGAACCAGGAAGTGGCCGAGTGGTTCGTGAAATCGATGAAGCTTCGCAGTCGAGCGAAGAAATTGGCCAAGCCGGATTTCAAGGGCGACATCGCGGACATTCTGTTCTACACAAAGCCCGGAACGTACGTCCTCACGCTCTTCGCCTGCCCTGCAAATACGAACGACCCGACGGAGAAGGGCTGTGCGCACGCGTCCGTCAGCGTAGTCTGGGAAGGTCGATAATGGCCGTTATGATGGCCATATAAGGCGACGCTGAAGCGAAAAACTGCTATACTGAGATGGTCATGTGGCCATTTCGGAAGAAGAAGAAATTGTCCAAAACCAAGCTCGTCGTGGGCTTGGTGATCGGCGGTGCCATTGCGGCCACGGTGGGCAAGAAGATCATGGAAAAACACGCCGAAATGAGGGAGGAAGGCGAGGAGGATGAAAAAAAGAAAGAGTGATTGCGAACGTCTTGCGAGCGGCCTAGCATGCTGCGTCCTATGGCCCTGGAAACAAGTGATACAGTACCGGACACAGAACCGTTGGATGCCGAAGAATTACAAGGCGCCTTGGATGATATTCGACAGCGCATGAACGGCTATAAAGGAGAGGATCTAACACCGACCTCAACCGTGCGCTTAGTACGTGAAATTCTCAATGGTGGCGAGGAAGCCGTCGCAGACAGACTTGTGGAATTACGAATTCC
>CAYQJY010000096.1:0-3476 GCA_964418005.1 uncultured Candidatus Peribacteria bacterium | reverse complement strand
CCCTCGGCCAATGCCTTAAAAGGGCACTGCTCTACCAACTGAGCTACCGACCCATAAAGAACGTGCGCACTATACTATTGGACATGCCGAAAAACACCTTGAGCTTCGCAGTGATACGACCGCTATGAACGATTTCTCAATTCCACGGGTAACTATGCCGCTGCATGTTTCTGTGGGTGCGGTATGGAGAAGATTTGCCCAGTCTGTGCGTCATGCACGCGAACCTGTTCATCGGCAGCATGTGCTTTTTTCGCATACATCCCCACCTCTGCTTTTGCGACGTTCCACCGATCAGTCTTCACTACATCCTGAAATTCTTTTTCCATCTCCAACACAACCTCGTCAATGGTCATACGTTTGCACGGATCGGCACACAGCATTCCGTGGAGCAACCTGTTGACAAATGGATCGACGATAGCGGTATCGATCGCGCACGTGAAATCTTTGTCCGTTAGATTTCGTATTTCATTCATATGTGCTTTATCTGGATGTTGACCCCACATGGCCCTTTGAAAGAAATTTTCATGTGTATACAGCTCGAAGAGCGTGCAGCCGAGCGCAAAGACATCGGTATTTTTATGCATTTTACCGTGCAGTTGCTCGGGTGGCATGTAGGACAACGTGCCACTGATGATTTCTCCTGCCAGATTAACCACCGCATCGCCACGAGAGCGACGCGCTAGTCCAAAGTCGAGCAGCTTCATCTCACCTTGTGCATCAATGTGCATGTTTGCGGGTTTAAAATCACGATGCACATATCCAACACGAGCAATGTCTTGCAGAAGTCGAGCTGACTGAAGTGCTACGTAGGCGAGCGCACTCGTACTCGCATGCTCCATGTGTCGTAGTACGGAAGCAGCGTCAGCACCATGGAGATATTCCATGACAATGCATCTGTGCTGATCCATATGAATGGCAGGAGCTGAGGGAATCTGTCTCTGAATATCTGCCTCGCTCGAGCGCCATCGCTCCGGCTCAAAGTGTGGTACAAAAAGCGCCTTGAGTGCATCACAGGTTTCTTGCTGTACGAGCACCGGCAGCTCTGCCGATAGCTGCTTACCGTCTTGGTATACCATACGCCGACGGACAATTTCGTAGAGTTTGCCAAACCCGCCTTGCTTCAACAGACGTACAGACACCTGATCGCCCGGCTTCAATACCCCTTTTTGTATCATCGTCTGAATCGTCTCTCGGACAACAGCGGAATGGTCGTTTTCTTTCAACAGTGCATCAAGATCGGCAAAGCGTGCATCGAGCGTGTGATGTTGAGCACTCTCTTCCAGGATGAGTACGTCACTCTCATCGGAATGCCCTGCCGAATTGTGTTCTTGCTGTGCAGACATGTAGTGAATGTACTGCGTATCCAAGTCGCTCGTTGTCTGGCCTTCTGTACATTATAGCAACATAACCTCATCCCTGCCAGTGTTTGGGATTAGAGGACCGATGGGATTATTGCTTCGGGGGTCAGTGTCAGATGGCGGGCTTGCATGAACTGTTGTTCTTCGTTCTTCGGCTCTCATAGGCTTCGACAAGCTTGCGACGATGGTTCACGATGGGGAGGTGATCGATTCCCACTGCCACCTCGCCGACAAGGCGTTCAACCCCGATCGCGAGAGCGTGATTGCGCGGGCGTTTGAGGCGGGGGTGAAACGGATGGTGACGATCGCCGATACGGTCGATGAAGGCGAGAAGTGCCTGGAGATAGCCGCAAAATACGAACACATTTTTTGTACGATTGGGGTGCATCCGCACCATGCGAAGGAGTGGAAAGCTGGTGACGGTGATCGCCTCAAAGCGATGATCGGTTCATCCCAAAAGGTCGTCGGAGTCGGGGAGATAGGGCTCGACTATCACTATGATTTTTCACCGCGCGATGTGCAGCAAAAAGTATTTCGTGAGCAACTACTCATTGCGAAGGAGCTCGGGCTGCCTTCCGTTGTGCACTGCCGTGAAGCCCCGGACCAGTCGCTGCGTGCCGGTCCAGGGCAGGCGATTGCCGACGTACGTGCGATCGTTGAAGAAGTTGATGCCGGGCCGTTCGTCCTCCACTGCTGCACGGAGAAGTGGGAGGACGTCGAATGGGTGATCGAACGCGGCGATCTTCTGTCGTTCACCGGCATCGCAACGTTTCCAAAGAGCGTCGAGATTCAGGAGACGATCCGCAACTGCCCGCTCGAATCACTGATGGTTGAGACCGACGCACCGTACCTCGCACCGATCCCGCACCGCGGTGCGCGCTGTGAACCGATGCACGTCATGGCCACTGCTGCGTTCATCGCTGGTCAAAAAGGCATTTCGCTTGATCAGTTGGACCAGGTGACGACCCGAACGACGATGGCGTTTTTCAAGCATCTTTCATAGGATGCTGGGGCTTCTGCGGCTGTAGCTCAATGGATAGAGTACTTCCCTCCGAAGGAAGGGGTTGTGGGTTCGAGTCCCGCCAGCCGCACCATCTATACTCTCATCATGCGTCACGAGCAGGCTCCTGGGGCATGCGTCCAAGCCGCGATCAGGCAGTACTTTTTTTCAGAGCAGGATGTTCGTCGGTCGATTATGGTTGCGCTTCGATCGATGCAGTTGAAAGTGAGTCGTCCGATGACAGCGATGGAGAGAGTCGAGACGCGCACGCTCGCCGCGAGCGTCGCTGCGCAGATCATTGAACTGAACAAGCGGTATCGACATTTCGCCGGTCGTTCGCAGGAGCAGGTTCTGTTGAATCGCGATCGGATTCGTCAGATGATCACGGCTATCAGAACTATCGATACTGCGATCGAACAGCCTACGGTGTCTCCAGCGCCTCGGGGTATGGCGTGAAACGCCACGCTATACTCAGCCCGTGCTCACCGAAATTCGAAACGCATTGGCCAAACAGGGAAGTGCGACGAAAGCTGCTCACAGCATGCGGTTTTTCAAGGCGGGGGAGGGGCAGTATGCGGCTGGGGATACCTTCATTGGTG
This sequence comes from uncultured Candidatus Peribacteria bacterium, assembly GCA_964418005.1. Taxonomy (GTDB): domain Bacteria; phylum Patescibacteriota; class Gracilibacteria; order Peribacterales; family Peribacteraceae; genus DALYDP01. Next base: position 519 of record CAYQJY010000096.1, on the reverse strand, counting down.
TCACCGTCCCCGAGCAGCGTCTGATTGCCAAGCAGTTCAAGGATGCTTCGCTCAAAGATATCGAAGCGATGCTGGCTGATCCCGTCCATGAGATGCGCCTCACTGCCCTGCTCATCCTCGATCTGCAATATTCGAAAGCATCGCCGGAGCAACGGAAAGTGATCGTCGATTTCTACCTGCGTCACTTGGATGGTGTGAATAACTGGGACTTGGTTGATAGCAGTGCGCCGCAGATTCTCGGTGCGTGGCTAGTAGAGAAGAAAGATCGATCGGTGCTCTATCGCCTCGCACGGTCCGGGAAACTCTGGCGCGAGCGCATTGCGATTGTTGCAACGCAGGCGTTGATTCGGAAAGGAGTGTTCGAGGATACGATTCGCATTGCAACAATCCTGCTCGCTCATAAACATGATCTCATTCATAAGGCCGTTGGGTGGATGCTGCGGGAGATGGGGAAGAAAGACGAGAAGGTCCTGCGTCGATTCCTCGATGAACATGCCGCGACGATGCCACGGACGGCAC
>CAYQJY010000095.1:0-3510 GCA_964418005.1 uncultured Candidatus Peribacteria bacterium | reverse complement strand
GCACTTCGAAGTGTCCGTCACCGGAGAGCTCGAGCACCGTTACGTCGAATGTTCCTCCACCGAGGTCATAGACGATCACCTTCTCTTCTTTCTTCTTATCCAGACCGTACGCGAGTGTCGCGGCCGTCGGCTCGTTGATGATACGGACGACTTCCAGTCCTGCGATTTCGCCGGCTTCCTTCGTCGCCTGGCGCTGATTGTCATCGAAGTACGCTGGGACGGTGATCACCGCCTTGCTCACGGTGGTACCGAGGAATGCTTCCGCGTCCTTCTTCAGTTTCATGAGAACCTTCGCACTGATCTCCTGCGGCATCATGTCTTTCTTGTTTGCGGAGATGATTGCGCGCCCCTCTTTGCCGGACTTCACTTCGAACGGCATGTGCTCGGCATCCTTCTTCACTTCCTCGAATCTGTGGCCGATGAAGCGCTTGGCAGAGAAGACGGTGTTCTTCGGATTCGTGACGGCCTGACGCTTCGCGGCGATACCCACAAGCACTTCGCCGTTGTCCTTGAACGCGACGACAGACGGTGTGGTGTTCGCACCTTCGCTGTTCGGAATCACCTGCGGTTCGCCGCCCTCGATGACAGCCATGCAGGAGTTCGTCGTGCCGAGGTCAATACCGATAATTTTGGACATAGAGTGGGGTTGGAGTAATTATCACTCAAGAGTTTAGAGTGCTAATGCACTTCCGTCAATATCATTCGGTGCTCTCGTGTACAATGTTTCAGCATGTTTCTCGACGAAGCGACCATTGATGTCTCCGGTGGCAACGGAGGCAAAGGCTCCGTAGCCTGGCGGCGCGAAAAATACGTCCCGGATGGCGGTCCCGCCGGAGGCGACGGCGGTGATGGCGGTAACCTCATCATCATGGCGGACACGAACACGGATACGCTCTCTGATTTCGCGAGTCGTAAGCGCTTCAAAGCCCATGACGGTGAGCCCGGTAAGGGCAAGAACTGCGCGGGAAAAGGGGGTGAGGATGTCATCCTTCGCGTGCCGCCGGGAACGCTTTTGTACGATGTCACCAATGCCGAACATCCCCTCCTCATCGCTGACCTCTCTGAGAAGGGTGATCAGATGATCGCAGCACATGGCGGCAGAGGCGGATTCGGTAACTCGCACTTCAAGTCCTCGACGCGTCAGGCTCCGGACTTCGCTGAACTCGGCGAGCCCGGTGAACGCCGCATGATCCGGATGGAGCTGAAGCTCGTCGCCGACATCGGGATCATCGGATACCCCAGCGTCGGCAAGTCTTCGCTCATCGCTGCGGTTTCCAAAGCGAAGCCGAAGATCGCGGACTACCCGTTCACGACGCTCGTGCCGAATCTCGGCGTCGTCAAAGTGTACGACCGCGAGCTCGTCCTCTGTGACGTGCCGGGGCTCATCGAAGGTGCGAGTGAGGGCAAGGGGCTCGGTCACCAGTTCCTCAGGCACATCGAGCGTTGCGGCGCTCTGATCCATCTATTGGATGTCAGCCGCGATGACATCGTGGAGGACTACAAGTCGATCCGCGCAGAGCTGAAGAAGTACTCCCCCACCCTCGCGAAGAAGGCGGAGTTCGTGGTTCTCAACAAGGTCGACCTCGTCGGCGGCGATGCGAAGCCGTGGAAGGACGCGCTCAAGAAAGCCAAAATCAAGGTATTCGCCACCATCTCCGCCGTCAGCAGAGACGGTACGGACGAGCTCATGCAGAAGCTGCTGCCCGTCGTGATGGAGGAGCGTCAGAAGCGTCTGGAACAGGAGGCGATCGAGGAGGAATCCATGGAGAATCTCCCGGTGCTCAAGCCGCACACGCTCTCGGACAAGATGGGTGCCTTCCGCATCGAGAAGCAGGTGGAGAAGATCGTCATCCGTGGCCGACGCCTCCAGCAGTTTACGGCGATGACCAACTTCGGCAATCCCGGCTCACGGAACCGCTTCCGCGACGTCTGTAAGCGCATCGGACTCATGCGTGCGCTTGAGAAGATTTCATCCGGATCCGATGAAATCTGGATCGGAAACCAGCGCGTTGACGAGCATCTGCGCTAGAGACAGAATATTCCGGCCTTCACACTTCATTGAACACTTCTTTGGGCTGTAGCTCAGCTGGCCGCTGACGGCCTGCCGGAAGCGCAATGAAAATGTGCGTTCTCCTCATTCTGTTCATTCCATCGCAAATTTCTGTGGGGCTGTAGCTCAGCTGATAGAGCGCTACATTCGCATTGTAGAGGTCGAGGGTTTAAATCCCTTCAGCTCCACCACTACTTGACACAAATAAGCAATAGCTTATAATAGTATAATGGTTGATATCCAGGGCTACCACGCTCACATCCAGCATGGCGATACCTTCACGGAGGTCTATGACGAACAGCCCGAAATTTTCGTCGCGAAGGTGTTGGAGCATGCAGAGAACATCACAGGCGCGGAAGACGCGCCGACTCAACTCAGGGTCGATGCCATTCCCCATCCAAAGGAAGCAATCGAATCGATCGCATCATCAGTGCGCGCGGCAATTGAAAAAGATGTCGATACGGCCATGTTCTATGTGCAAAACAAAGATGCTTGGCTTCAGGAATTCGGGCCAGGTCTGGGTAGTGCTGCGATTGCACTCTGGGAACGTCAGTCTGCAGTAGACCCGGGGAAAGAGGTCGACCGATTGCATGCACTCAGTCCTGACGGAGGCTTCACCATCCTCGACGGAGAATCGACGAACTGGGGGCAAGCCTTGCAGGATCGCCTGCGTGATATGGGCGTACTGAGCGTCGGTAAGCAAACGCCTCCACTGGCACGCGAATCGTTGCAAGACCGGCTCCGGGGTGCGATGGATGACGCTGTGTTTGAACGACTGGCACAGACGTACGACGGACTCCCCGATCTGTCCGGCGTCGTGGAGGATGCGAATATTCGTCGCCTCTGCAGTGCGTTAACGAACTGCGGGTTTGAAACGCGATACAGTTGCGAGGGGCATGGGTACGAACTCGCACACGTGAAATTCGTTTGTACTCCTGAACAGAAAGACGAGCTCCAGGCACTGCTGGACGCGTCCAAAGATCGTCTGAAAGAGGAATGGACGATCATCGAAGATCACATGGACAAAGCAACGCTACGGTATCGCCTGCAACCTACACATCAGGATTCCCGGAGCACGCGGCACAATCGCGTCATCGCTGATCTCGACGTGATCGGGATGTTGGTGCTGCAGAAATTTCCAAAGAAGGAAACAAAGAGTTCGTAGATGGTTCAGCGGAAAGGAGTCGGTTTCAGCGGAAGTCCACACCCGTGAAATGGCCAAGGCATACGAGCACTACACGGTTCACAGGCACTTCTACAAAGAAGCTGAATCCTGATCTCCGTGCGCGGATTCAGCATGAAGAGTTTTCTTGTCATAGCTAGTCTTCTTTCCTATACTCGCTTCCTTTTTTATGGAACGGGCAGCACTGACACTTCCGGCATCCGTTGAAATGAAAACGGCGAAGCGTCCGACAGAAGCGGACAAAATCTTCAGATCCATGCGCGCAAAAATTGCGGAG
>CAYQJY010000094.1:0-3640 GCA_964418005.1 uncultured Candidatus Peribacteria bacterium | reverse complement strand
GTGGGGGATTCGGCGCCGAGGTGAAGCGTCGCATCATGATCGGAACGCATGCGCTCTCCGCAGGCTACTACGATGCGTACTACCGCCAAGCACAGAAGATCCGGACCCTCGTCTTGAAGGACTTCACGGAGGCCTTCATGAAGGCCGACATCCTCTTGACGCCGACAACGCCGAACCCCGCGTTTGCCATCGGCTCAAAAACAACGGACCCGATCACGATGTACATCGAGGATGTCTGCACAATCCCCGCATCGCTCGCAGGCGTACCGGCACTCTCGCTGCCGTGCGGATTCACGAAGGACAATCTCCCGATCGGCATGCAACTGATCGGACCCGCATTCGAAGAGGGGAGAGTACTGATGGCGGGGCATCAGTATCAGAAAAACACCGACTGGCACACGAAAAGAGCAGCTCTCTAGTCATGGTTCGAGGCTCGCTTCGCTCGCACCTCACCATGACAACGTTACCGTGTTAACCACGACCATAGACTCTGCGTTTTCTTCGTGGAGGCCTTCCCACCTTCGCTCTCCGAGCTTCGGCGGGCATGCTTGGAGGACTTCGCGGAGGGTGTCGTGGAGGACGCGGTCACTGTCACAGGCGTAGCATCGTTCGCGGTTTCATCCGGAGAGGGGAGTGCAAGACGCTTCTGGAGTGACCCCATCAAAATGTTTCCTTCACGCAGACGGTCGTTCAGCGCGTGAATGACTTCCCACTGCTTCTCAATCTGCTGATTCTTGAGCTCGAGCTCCTTCTGAAGAATAGAAAGGATATCACCTCTCGCTTCCTGTGTTTCTTTCTTGGCTTCCTTCAGGGCTCCCTGAAACTCGCGCAGCAAGACGTCCTCACGAATCTTCCACGCAAAGTTCTCTTCCTTCTTCTTGAATGCAACGACCTCCTTCGGCGACGGCGTTACAGCACTGCGGTCAGCGTGCGCATCGTTATCCGCAATTCCTTTAATGAGACGACGAATCGTGGAGAGCGAGCGTCCAGTTTTTTCCGCGGCCTCGCTAATAGTGAGAAAGGGGGTATCCATAGGCCTCCACTGTAGCCTCCACGGAGGAGGTGATGAAGGGCTCCAGAGTACACAGGACCATGTTCCGGCCATTCGTGCAGCGAAACTTGCCGCATGCGCATGCTGCTGGTACTGTCTGCGGGCCGTAAAAAGGGACCGTAGCTCAATGGCTAGAGCGCCACACTGTCACTGTGGAGGTTGCGGGTTCGAGCCCCGTCGGTCCCGCCATCCGTCTTCGCACCTCGGTGCTACGCCGGGATTGGCGTTTTCAATATGTGAGAAAAGGGAATCACGGCGTAGTCAGCCGACGAAGCCGGGTCCCGCCATCATTATCTAGAACTCGTGCGATACGGTTTGCTGTGGTCTCATGCGAATAGTCGCGCCGAGCGCTTCGAGGATTTCATCGCCTCGACGCACTATTTTTTCAACGGTTTCAACTGAAAAAACGCCGAACTCGGAATTACTCAAACCAACTCGCGGCTCGCTGTGCATCATGTTAATCATCTGCTCACGAAAGAGCAGTGCAATGTGTGGAGACTCACGAACTAAACGACGATCGAAGCGCTGCAACGCCTCACAGGTATCGACGACCGAGCATGCTCGATACGATTGCATGAAAACACTCTGCTCTCATCTGCTACGGAATCAACAGGTACTCAGACTCCCATCGCCCACGCGTTCGCCACTACCACGCACACACCGGCGATCATCAACCAGAGCACCACTGCCACAGCAAAGGCTTGCTCTTCGCGGGACCGACGGCCGGGGGAGTGGATATGCATGTGTTACTACTATAACACATTTTATCACTTTTGTGAAGGGATTCGACAGGCTCACCCTGACAGGTTTACTGCAAATCAAGGTAGAGAAGGGGGTTCTTCTTCACGCCGTTCACGCGCACCTCAAAGTGCGTATGGATGCCCGTCTTGCCGTACACACGTCCGGTGTTGCCCATTTTCGCGATCTCTTGACCGCGGGTAACTGCGTCGCCCTCCTTCACGTAGAGCGAATCGTTGTGGCCGTAGAGTGTCACCACGCCGTTACCATGATCAATTTCAATCACGTTGCCGTAGCCGCCATTCCAGCCCGTCTCTGCTCGAATAACCGTGCCTGCTTCGGCAGCGAAGATCGGACGATTATCACCCTTCGTTTGGATATCGAGCGCGTAGTGACCCGGGTGGTAGTACTGCGTAATACTGCAACTATTGCACGGCGTCTGGAAGATGCCGGCGGTTGCATCAGCCACAGCTCCCGTCGGCGGCTTCGGCGGTGTAGTGACGGTGGCTGTCGGCTTCGCTGGGGGTGTCGTCCCCGGTTTCGTCTGCGTCGTTGTAGGAGGATTAAGCGCAATGTCGGTTGGCCGCTGCAGGATAGGGCGACCACCAGGAATGATAAGCTCCTGTCCGGCAATGATCACACCACCCTGGATTTGGTTCTGGCGAATGATGTCTTCCAGCGGCCGATCATAGAGCTCTGCAATTGCAAGAAGTGTTTGCCCGCGAGCGACCGTGTGAAGCACACCGTTCACCGGCAAGATAATGAGCTGTTGACCAGGTTGCAAACCGAGCCCTGGCGGAAAGGTGTTTGCCCAACGAACAGTGTCGGCTTTCACGCCGTACTTTTCTGCAATGCTGTCGATGCTTTCTCCTGGTTCCACGGTGTGCAGCAAGCCTTCGCCATACGCACGTCGTGCAGTCTGGTCTGTGAGGGACGACGTCTTCATGAGAAACCCCTCCTCGACAAGGAGGAATTGCGAGGAATCCGCACCTCCGCCGTCATCCTGCTGTGCGAGAGCCTCTTTGGGAACGTATGGCGGCAGGAGCGACCCGACGATGAATACGGCCGCACAGAGGATGCGGACGCGCCGTACGAGCCAGAGGCGAATTGGCGAAGTCATCGAATCACTGGAACGCGGAGAGAATGCGGCGCATGTCGCCGTAGCGGTCGTCGGAGTGGAGAAGGATCACAGCGTAGCGTCGCCCATCCTCTTCAAAAACCGACATCAAGCACTGGCCAGCACCATCGGTCGTGCCGGTCTTGCCCGCAACAATCGCACCCTGCTGCCGAAGAAGTTGGTGCGTGTGAACGAAACTGAGCATCGTGCCACTTGCACTACGGATGGACCCCGACGTCATCGACAAACGTCTCGAAATTTCTGGGAAACGGAGAACAAACGTCGTGAGGATGCCAACATCGCGCGGCGTGGAATGCTGACCAGGTGCATCGAAGCCAGTCGACGTCTTGTAGACCGTATCGTCGAGCCCAAGCGCCTTTGCACGGGTATTCATCTCTTCAACGAACGTATCTTCGGAACCGCTGTGATGCACCGCCAAGGCGACCGCAGCGTCATTTGCGGAATGTACAAGCATCGCCGAAAGGAGATCTCCGACGGAATAGTCGTCACTCGACTGGATACCGACCGCGTTATCGTGAACGTCGGCCGCAACGGCCGGAATATCAACCTGCTCGTCAAGCGAATGGTTCTCGACGATCAGCAGTGCCGTCATGAGCTTCGTCAGGCTCGCCATCGGTCGCGGTTCGAGCGGACGATCGCTGTACACAGTCTGTGCACTATCGAGGTCAACGATAAGCACACCAGACGCGGAGAGCCCTCCTGAGAGCGCCTTC
>CAYQJY010000093.1:0-3727 GCA_964418005.1 uncultured Candidatus Peribacteria bacterium | reverse complement strand
GGCATCCTGCACCTCATCGCACTCACTTCGTTCATATTCCCGCTCCTGCGCCGCCTGCATCCGGCAGGTCTAGCCGCGCTCGGCATCGCCTGCATCGCGCTTCTGCCGTTCGACCTCATGCCGCACGTCGCCTCGGTCGACTACACACCCATCGTTCCATGGCTTGGGCCCGCGCTATTGGGGTTTGCGGTGGGGATTCCACTGTCGGAGCGCCCACTACCAGCGCACCCAAGGATGGGTACGCTGGGCGATCTATTAGCGTGGCCCGGGCGGCATTCGCTCTGGATCTATTTGGTGCATCAGCCGATCATGCTGGCCATGATACAACTACTGAATCATGGCTAATATATAGCAATTATGGTATAATAGCCATGAATGGATGCCCTCGATCCGCAGACTCTCGAACGAGCCGAACGGCACCTCCGGGATGAAATGGAGCGGCTCACGGCCGGGAATCCCGTGGAGGAAAGCCGTGCGGCCATCCGCCGGAACATGGAGACGACGGTGGCCACGCCGAGGAACCCGGATGTGACGGAACATATCGATCGGCTGCGCATCTGTATGAAGCTGCTATGTAACCTGCGGCTGAACCTCAGCATGTTCAACGGAGGGGATCTCGATTTCCGCATCAACCAATTGCGCGGCATCAAGAAACTCAGTGCATTTTTAACCACGGGAAAAGAACTCTCGGGATACTTCCGCCAGCCGACGGGCGCCGGAAAAACCGTACTCTTCGGCATCATCACACGACTCCTCTCGGTCAAGACGCTCGTGCTCGTCCCGCGCACGAACCTGGTACAGCAAACGGTCGATGAATTCCGAAACGTCGTCGGTTTCGATGAAACGGGACTCGGCCGTATGGTCGGCGGAACGGCGCAACTCGACCGGCCGGTGACGGTCGCCACGTACCAAAGCCACCTATCGCGCATGAAGCGGGACCCCGCCTACCGCGCGTTCGTCGCCTCATGCGAACTGATCGTCTGCGACGAAGCGCACCGCTCGCTCGGAAAAGCGACCGCCGGGAGCATCCGTCTCGCAACGGGCGAGGACGATGGATCGGAAGAAGAAGCAGGCGAATTCGACGACGATATGACCGAGGAAGATGAAAGAGCGGAGCAACAGGCCCTCACAGAACTCGCAACGACCAACAGGAAAGCGTTGAAGCTCGGCTTCACGGCCACTCCACTCCTGGCCAGCAAAGACGTCGGAGACCACTTCGGCCCGTGCATCGCCGAGGAACGACATAGCGACATGGTCGCTGCGGGCATCTGCGTGCCCTACGCGCTCGTGCGGGTGGATGGCACAGTGACGCATGCGGACCTGGAGACGTCCATGACCGAAGAGGTGGAAACGAATATCCTGCGGCGCGAACGGACGTACGGAAAACTGCTCGATGCCTACGCCTCAACACTCACGGCATACAGGTCGAAACAAGAAGAGCATGGCTATCCCCTGCGCGGGGTCGCGTTCTGCGTGAACATCGCGGAGTGCGATGCGTTCGCCGCCGAAGCGCGGAAGCACGGGCTGCAGTGCGAGATCGTGACGGGACGCGAAACTACAGGGAACGATGCAGACGGCATTATTCGGGCTGCGGAGGAACGGCTCCTCGCGCAGGAAATAGACCTCATCGTCACGGTGAAGAAGCTTGCGGAAGGATGGAACTTTAAGCCCGCGAATGCCGCGATTTGGGCTCGTGCATGCACGAGCCCCGCGGACGTGGTGCAGGGCATCGGGCGCACGGCGCGCGCCTACCGCGATCCGGAGTTCGGGTACAAGAAAGAATCTCTCGTCTTCGAGACGGCGTGGGAACTGCGGGGAACGAAGGGGAAGCCACGCTCGCGGCGTCCGGTGGGCATCGCAGACGCTCTCGCCCGCAACGGCGAGGATCCCACGCTCGTGTGCCATCACGCGGATGGCACGCTGCTTGACTATACGAAGCAACTAACAACAGAAGAGCTTCGTATGCTCATCACCACAAACTTCACGCCACAGCAGTGGGCGGGGATGAAGGGAGCGGAAATTCGGGCATTGAAAATAGGACCAGAGCAGATGGGGCTCTATGCCGTGGCAACGCTCTTCGGGGTGGAAGGGAATCCAGGTAATCACTCCGTCCACCTGGTGCTTGGGAAAGCCATCTGGGGGGAAGCGTGGAAGGATCCGGAAGCAGAGAGACGGGAAGAGCTTCGTACACTCATCACAGCGGACTACACCCCAGTGCAGTGGGTGGGGATGAAAAGCATCGAAAAGCACGCCCTAAAAATAGGGCCGGAGCAGGTGGGGCTCAAGGCTGTGGCAACGCTCTTTGGGGTGGAAGGAAATCCTTTAGGTAATCACTCCTTCCACCTGGCGCTTGGAAGCGCCATTTGGGGAGAGGGGTGGAATGATCCGGAAACAGAGCAAAGGGAAGAACTTCTTACGCTCATCATGGCGGACTACACCCCAGATCAGTGGGCGGAAATGAAGGCAGCAGAAAAGAGAAAATTAAAAATAGGGCCGGAGCAGATGGGGCTCAACGCTCTGGCAACACTTTTTGGGGTGGAAGGGAATCCTGTACGTAATCACCCTGTACACCTTGCTCTTGGGAAAGCCATCTGGGAAGAAGCGTGGAAGGATCCGGAAACGTGGGATACCGAGAAAATACGGACGTGGATCCAAGAGAAGTACACTCCGCAGGGGTGGGCGGAGATGCTAAAAACGGAAAAGAACGTCGTAAAAATAGGGCCGGAGCAGATGGGGCTCAACGCTATGGCAACGCTCTTTGGGGTGGAAGGGAATCCCATTGCCAATCACTCCGTCCACCTGGCGCTCGGGAAAGCCATCTGGGAAGAGAGGTGGATTGAATAACAGCACAACCACAGTGTGTGAGACCGCGACGAGGATTATCGTTATAGATCGCACGTCACATGCAGCTCCTGCACCGTGTGGAGCGGCTTCTCCCCTTTCAGCCACGTCGTGATGGACTCGAGACAATCGACGTACATCGTCCGTACCGAGTCGTCGGCATAGAACGCAATGTGCGGTGTGGTGATCACCTTCGGGTGGCGCGTCAGTGCCTTATCGACATCACCGAGGCTCTCATTTTCCAACACATCGAGCAGTGCCCACGCGACCTTGCCGCTCTCGAGACCCTTGAGCAGCGCCTTCGAATCGATGAGCGACCCGCGCGCGGTATTTACAATGATCACACCATCCTTCATCTGCGAAATTGCCTCATCGTTGATCATCCCCTTCGTCTGCGGCAATGATGGCGCGTGAAGAGAGATGATGTCGGATTCTCTGTAGAGTTCCGGACGCTCGACGTAGGTGACACCGAACTTCGTCTTGAGATCCTCGACGATGCAGATGTCCTGCGCCAGGATCCGCATATCGAAGCCATGGGCGAATTGTGCTACCTTCCGACCAATTTTCCCTGTTCCGACGATACCGATCGTTTTGCCATTCAGGGCCATGCCCTTCAGTCCGTGGTAATCGAACACCCCCTCATTCACGCGGCGATTACCCTCACCAATGTGTCGAAGCGTCCCGAGGAGTAATGCAAACACGTGCTCGGCGATCACGTGTGATCCGTAGTCAGGAACGTTGCAGACCGTGATCCCCCGCAGCTTGCAGGTCTCAAGATCGATGTGGTCGAACCCAACGGACCGCGTGCAGATAATGCGAAGGTTCGGGAGCGAAGCAATCACATCTTTCGTCAGTTTCGTGTTAATGAAGATCGAGAGGATCTGCA
>CAYQJY010000092.1:0-3765 GCA_964418005.1 uncultured Candidatus Peribacteria bacterium | reverse complement strand
AAGCGAGAAGGCCTCGAAATAGTGGAGATTCGGCGCGAGAGTCATAGCGCAAAAGCATCGGGTGCAAGGCCGGTCTTCAAGCAACTCCTCGAAGACATCCGACGGGGAGGATTCACGGGCATCCTGACATGGGCACCGGATAGGCTTTCGAGAAACGCCGGGGATCTCGGCTCGGTTGTCGATCTCATGGATCAGGGATTCCTGATCGACATCCGGACTCACGGACAGAGATTTACCAATAATCCAAATGAGAAATTCCTCCTCATGATCCTCTGCTCGCAAGCGAAACTGGAGAATGATAACCGAGGACTCAACGTAAAGCGCGGACAGAAAACGCGGGTGGAGATGGGCTACCGCCCTTGCCTCGTTCCGCTCGGCTACCTTCTGGAGAAACAATCGGGCTTGGGGAGGGGTAAGGTCGTCATCGATCCCATCCGTGGGCCGGTCATCCGGCAGATGTTTGAGCATGTCGCGCATCAAGGGGCAAGCGGAAGGGTTTTGCAGCAATGGCTTCGAGAGGTGAATTTCACGACCCGTAAAGGCAAGCGCATCACGCTCAGCATGATCTACCGGATGCTACGGCAGCACTACTACACGGGCCGATTTGAGTACCCACAGGGCAGCGGAAACTTCTACCGGGGAGATTACGAGCCACTCGTTTCGGAGGATCTATTCAGCGAAGTGCAAAAACTCCTCAGCATGGGGCCGAAACGCGAGTGGGGTTCTAAGACAGATAACTTCCACTTTACGCGGATGCTCCTCTGCGGCGGGTGCGGCTCAGGCATCACGGCAGAAGAGAAGCAAAAGCCCCTGAAAGACGGGAGCATTAAGAAGTATATCTATTACCGATGCACCCATTCGCGGAACCTCCGCTGCAAGGAGCCGTCCATCCGTGAGGAAGAACTCATCGAGCAGCTGTCGGCCATCATCGATTCCATCGATCTCGATGAATTGGGCATGCGCATGAAGCTGGAGGAAGAAGTATCACGGTACAAGAAATTCACAAACGGTGTCTTCGGAAAGGAATCCGCGCCGGAGATGCTAGGGGTAGATGTGCGGCGCTACGCAAAATACATCCTGCGGGAAGGCACGAAAGACGAAAAGCATGAGCTTCTTGGCTGTCTGAAGAGCAAACTCATCCTGAAGGATGGAAGCATCCAACTGGAGGGGAAGAAAAAGGCGAAGGGGAGGAAGAAAGACAGAGACGACACACACGTCAGCGTCCTCTCTTAATGCGGGGATCTTTCTTCGCCCGCCGCTGCCGATCCCTCTTGAAGGCCATCACGTCGCTCTCAAGAAACATTTTGCCAGCAAGTGTGTCTTGGTAGCGGAGCTTGCCTCGACGGACGAATTCCTCGACCCGCGAACGGGATACGCCAAGGATGTGCTGCACCTCGCCGATGCTGAGGATTTTGGGAAACTGAGTCATACGAAAAATCGAACAGTACTTGACTTTCCACGCTATATCGTCTCTATCACCTTCGGTAGTGACGTGATTGCTACTAGCGAAATCGTCACTATCGAGTACAATTCACTCAACTATCAGTAGTCCTTTGTCACATGCGCTGGACACAGAGCCGCGTTGGCACGTAGTCGCTAGCACATTCCTACGCCTGTGGCATTCCTTGTGACATCTACTCCTTTCCCCTCATCCCGATGCGAATTCTCTGGCATACCACCGGCAAGACGGCATTCGTGGCAGCGATCCTCTCAATCTCTGTTTTTCTGCCTTCTGCTCTCGCTGCAACCGTAACCATAGAGCAAGGCAGAGTCACGTCCGTTGTCGACGGTGATACCTTCAAAGTGAAACTTGGCAAGAAAGTGGAAACCGTCCGCATCATCGGCATCGATACGCCGGAGACGAAAGATCCGAGGAAGCCCGTGCAATGCTACGGCAAGGAAGCATCAAAGAAGCTCACCAAGCTCATACGGGGCAAGACGGTGACCTTGGAGAAGAATCCAGCTGAGGATCGAGATAAGTACAAGCGGCTTCTGCGGTACGTCTCTTTGAAAGGCAAAGATATCGGCGCAGGGATGATCAGCGATGGCTACGCCTTCAGCTACAAGACGTTCCCGCATCCGAGGCTTGAAGATTACAACGCTCTTGAAGTGACGGCGCGGGACGGGAACAAAGGACTGTGGGGAAACATCTGTGAGTACAATACAATCGGCGCTACGACTTCTTCTGCAAAATCTCAGTCAAAAGCAAAAGCATCGTCTTCCTCATCGCCTTCAACTTCCTCCTGCGTAATCAAGGGGAACATCTCGAGCAAGAAAGAGAAGATTTTCCATGCCCCCGGATGCGGCAGCTACAACCAAACGCAGATCGATGAAGGAGCAGGAGAGCGATGGTTCTGCTCCGAGCAGGAGGCACTCGCGGCTGGCTGGAGGAAAGCTTTGAACTGTAATTGATACCTTCCCTTTTATTTATGACATCTGCGACCCAACAAACGCGTAAATGCCCCTTCTGCGCTGAGGATATCAAAACGGAAGCGGTGAAGTGCAAACATTGCCGCGCTGACCTCCGTCATCCAGCTTCGCCTGCGGCAGCATCTCCCGCCGAAAGCAAAGGCAGCCCTCTTGAACGCTCAAGCTTCATCAAAGGCCTCGGTGTAAGCATTCTCTTCGGGATCGTCTGCATCGGCATTGGCGGTCTCATCACCCTCACTGTGATCGGCAGCATCGTGGGCATCCCCATGATGTTGATCGGAGGAGGCGCAATTCTCCTCTCACCCGTGATGTTCCTCGCTCTCAGCCAAGGGAATTGTCCATACTGTCAGCATGACGTTGTCGTGATGAACGGCAAGAAAGTATCAAAGTGCCTCTCCTGCAAACATCGATTCTCCGTCCGCGACGGTTTCCTTCACCGCATTCCCGCATAATTCTATGGCCGACACCAAACCCTGCCCCTTCTGTGCCGAAGACATTAAGATCGATGCTATCCGCTGCAAGCACTGCGGTGAGGATCTCAAGACGCATATGGAAAAAGAAAAACGGGTGGCGAAGCAGCAGATAGACAAGCAGAGGTCATTTAAAGTGCTTCTGTGGGTATTCATCGGGCTTGCGAGCATTCTCTTCTGGTTCATCACAATCCCTGGCATTGTGATCTGGTACCTCTGGAAAAAGCCAGAACAGAGAAAGAAGTTGAAGAGGATGCTTCTCCAGATCGGTGCTCAGGTACGCCGACACTGGAAGATCGTGACGCCCGTTGCAGCAGTTTTCATTCTGATCGTGGCGGTTCGTACGTACAGCGCTCCGCGAGCGGCCGCTATTGAACTCAGTGATAAGTACGAGTTCACGGGGACGATCGTGAAAATTGTGGGAAAAGCATCTGCTTCCTGCCCCTGCTCTCTAGAGCTTTCTGTAAATGGTAAGCCTGTGCAGATCGAAGGTGATACATTCAATACAACTATTGATGTGCCTGCCGGTACCGATACCGGAAAGGTGGAAGTTGCTGTGAAGGTGACGGGGGGAAGATTCAATGCTAAGTCTCTTGAAACAAAAGCGGAGAGCGTCTTCCAGCGAAAGAGCGTTCCCATCGATGCGGTAAATACGGGGCTGGAAACAGGAGACACAAAATACGACCTGCATCTGCGGGGCTTGCCATTAGCGACAGTTACGGTGAATGGCACTGACGAAAAAACGATCACTCTTGATGCCAACGGAAGCGGCTCGATCCTCATGGCGTTCAATACATCTTATAACGCGCTTACGACAAAGTACGTAATCACAGCCAAAGCAGAGGGCTACGCGAATGGGACGAAG
>CAYQJY010000091.1:0-3949 GCA_964418005.1 uncultured Candidatus Peribacteria bacterium | reverse complement strand
GCGCGTCAGACCACATTTTTTTGTGCATCGCCGGTTCGATAACAAAAAACACTAAACCAGCGAGAAAGAGGAGGTAGAACACAATTGCAGCAACCCAGTTGACGTCGGTCTTAAGGAGCGAACCGATCTGTTCTCGATAGAAATTTTTCGCAATCAACCCCAGCCACGTTATGTCGACAAGACAGAAGATGGGAATCGCAATGGCGTAGAGCTTGATGAACATAGATTCAGCGGAAATTGAGGTACGTAATGGTGAGTTGCAAGCATGTGGCGAATGTCACCCACAGGAGGTACGGAATCTGTGTGTATGTCACCCATGGAGCGTAGGGATAGATACTGCGCATCGCCCAGATCAATGTTCCGAGGACAAGAAGTATATCGATCGCCGCAAGCTCATTACTCCTGAGCCCAAACTGCAGCGGCGTGAATGCGAAATTGAAGAGGAGGTTTAGTACAAACGGTGCCGCAATCATCCAAGTGATCTTCTTCTGCGCTGCCATCACGAACACCGCGCCGAACGAAACAAAGATTCCGATGTAGAGTAGGGTCCACACAGGTCCGAATACGGAGGATGGGGGTGCCCACGAGGGTTTGATGAGCTCTTGATACCATGTGTACGTTTGCATGATCGGATGTTAACAGAAAAGCGATGGAAGAATCGGTTGAGGAGCCAAATATCATGAATATACGGGAGACATGAGCAGTCCTGCTACAGTAGGAACATGTCTGCCCATGTGACTCCCGATGCCGGTGCGCAGATTCTCGCCGAGACAGAATCGTTCCTAAGCAAGATGTCTCTGCAGCGACAGTTCATCGTCCAGTACCGCAATTACCACAAAAAAATTCATTCGTACTTTTCCCTGAGATTGCGGGGCGACACAATGCTCGCTGATGATTTGACGAGCGCGGTGTTTATGAAAGCGTTTGCAAATTTCTCTGACTACAACGACGACTTTGCGTTCAGTACGTGGGTGTACACAATTGCAAGGAACCAACTAACAGATTATTTCCGACACCAGAATCGCCGCCCGACTGTGTCGCTCGAGCACGCAGAAGACTTGCCCGACGATGAAGTCCTCTTTTACGACATTATGAATGCCTCGCTTTCCGTTGATCGCATAAAAACACTGCTCCGGGAACTTCCAGAAGCGCAGTCAAAGGCTGTGTATCTGCGCCATTTCCTCCTCAAAGAGATTGCTGAAGTTGCCTCTGCACTTGGTAAGACCGAGGAAGCCACTCGACAACTCATCAGTCGGGGGTGCCGCAAACTCAAGGTTCTTTTAGAGGTTGATACATAATAAAGGAGGCAATGGCGTCCTCCTGTTCCTTGACCCGGTCTTTGAGAAGTTCGATTGCCTTTTTCAGGGACTCAATTTGGTTCTCCCTGTTCTCCAACTGCGAACGCATATTGTGTAGATCCGTGACGTCTCTCTGGATTGCAGCAAAATTTACGACCGTACCTTGCTCATTGCGTACCGGACTAATCGTCAGATGATTCCAGAACGGGGTACGATTCTTGGTGTAATTCAGTAGCTCTAGCGAAATAGTTTTTTCCGCCCGTATCGCGTTCTTCAGCTCCTGTATCGCTTGGGCGTCGGTGTCCTTCCCCTGCAGAAAACGACAATTCTTCCCGAGAATATCCACTCTCTCATAGCCAGCGAGTTCCAAGAAGGAGTCATTGACGTAGACGATCGGATTGTCGGGGAGTGTGGGATCGGTAATGACGACACCCTCACGTAGCGAGTCGAATGCTCGCTTGGACTGGAAGATGGCAGATTCCAATGTGCGGAAGATCTCCGCATTCGGTGGGCTGGGTGCATCCATTGCTTTGAGTATGGAACGAGCGATGTGGAATGGCAAAGGCGGGTTTCCCGCTATCTGTAGCCATGTATGAAGAAGTGTCACAACCCGGACACGCGAACGTATACCAGAGTGCTACATCAGCTCATGTATCTCCTTCCCCATTTTTGTATGAGCTACACGCGTTTTACTTCCGTTGTACTGGCCGTTTGCACGGCATTTGTCGTCTCCGCGCAAACGACACAAGCCAAGAATCCAGGAACCATTGTGGATATTGCGATAGGTGCGGCTCCAGAGTTCACCAGCCTGGTAGATGCCGTCGCCTCGCAGGGCCTGGTACCCACGCTCCAGAGCGAAGGCCCCTTTACGGTCTTTGCTCCGACCAACCGCGCATTCGAGCGCTTGCCCTCCTACATCACCAGGGCAGTGGAGAAAAATCCAGCACTGCTCAAGGACATTCTGTTAGCGCACGTGGTTCCTGGGGAATTCCGCGCAGCGGATGTCGTCGCAATGGACTCTCTCACCACTGCTGGAGGCAGTGAACTGGATGTGCGCATTGCTGGGAATCGCGTCTCTGTCGGCCGGGCACGCGTCGTACAGACGGATATTCTCGCAAGCAACGGGGTCATTCACGTGATTGATCGCGTCATTATCACGCCTGAAGTTCGAAACGCAGCTCTCAGCATACTAGTTGGACGCTAAGCAATTGATACGTCCCCGTGGTTGCCACAGCGACCACGGGGTTTCTGTTGTTCACAGCTACTCGACTGTCACGGGCTTGGGAGTCTTGGGGCAGCATGCCGGGCGCGTGCACGTGCAGCGCATTTCGTATTCTCCCGGCGGTACATCATCGAACTGTGGCTCCTTCCCAGGTTCGTGAACTCGGGGCACGGAAGAGAACGTTGACAAAAATTACTATAAGGCATTATATCATTATATGATGGAATACGGCTCCGACAAATTGCAGGTGCTACTCGACGCCGCTGGCAATGACTTCCTAGGCTTTTCCAGCATCAGTGGCGATGCAGATTGCCTCAACGGTGCCCTGGCTTTGTTGACCGATGAGCAGCGCGGCCTTCTTGTCGGTGTGATGGAAGAGGGAGGCAAGCTCCTTGCGGCGAAAAAGCTCGGTGGAACCGATCTGGTGAAGGTCATCGAAGCAAATCAACGCATTAGTGCCGCTCTGAAGGATCTACGCAGAAAATTCGGTACTTTCGCCGAGACGTACAGACCGAGGGATCGCGACTGAGCGGGGTCAGGTTCGTGCATCCCCCGCGGACTCCGAGCTGTGCCGCAACTCGCGCTCAGATGATTCACCAGCAGACCCACCATCACGACTTCTTTTTCCAGTGCGGCGCGAAATGGATCATGAACGAGAAGAAGCGCGCCTTCCATGACGGAAGGCCATGCTTCACCATCTGCTGCTGGCACATGCGCATGAACTCCTTTTTCGTCCCCGTGAAACGGAATTTGCCGTCATGTTGGCAGTAGCTGCAATAGTCCGGATTCCGGCGTTCGCCGGTATCCATCGTGAAGGGCATCAGGCATGCGCTGCAGCTTGTTCTCATGTGTTGAGGATAGCACTGGTTATGTCAGCGCCGCCAACCGGGCGGTGTGGCCGTAGGCTTTGCGCAGGAGCGCGTACGAAACGAGCGTGAGGATGGCGCCCACAAGGGACGGAATTGCGATCGGGGTCACCCCACCGTCGACCATCACGTGCGAGACAAATCCGCCCAGGAGATCGATGACGAGTCCCGCGTACGCCCACTCGCGCAGGAACGGCCACTTCGTCTGCAGGATGCCAACGACACCGGCGATCTTCGCGTAGCCGACGATGAGCAGGAGATACGGCGGATACCCGAGTTGCGTGATGAGCAGAACCGCGCCCTCGATTTGCATCACGTCCGGAATCGAACCCCCGACGATGAAGAGTGACAACAGTCCTGTTACGGCCCAGTAGGCAATGGTCCACTTCTTCATGAGTGAGAGTGAAGACCCCTGCTCTCAGCTCGTCAAGACTCTCGCTTGTTTGGAATGAGCAACAGCATGGACATTCTATCGTGAATTCAAGTTCTTGATATGGCGTACAACGTCTCTGTAGAGCCAAGAACCGAGTACGCGATGATGTGTGAGCTCCAGGACCATCGTG